>NZ_JBICYB010000013.1:0-34832 GCF_043200575.1 Streptomyces sp. NPDC048392 | reverse complement strand
CGGGGACACGCCCGGCGCGGCATGCGTGGGGACACGCCCGGCGCGGCATGCGGCGCGTGTCCCCACGCCCCTCCACGACCGTCCTTACCGCACCAGCAGGTCGAGGAGCCGTTCCGTCTCGGCCGCCGGGTCGGCCGTGAGGCCGGTGTGGACGGGGCCCGGCTGGACGACGGTCGAGCGGGGCGCGATCAGCCAGCGGAAGCGGCGGCCGGGATCGTCCTCGGCCGCCTGGCCCGCCGCTTCCCCGCCGGCGCACACCCCTTCAACGGCGCGCAGCGCCGCGCGCACACCGGGCAGGTCCGCCCGCGGGTCCAGGGCCAGCAGCCTGCCCTCGTCGAGGTGGGTGCGGGCACCGACGTACGACCTGGCCCGGCAGTAGACGAGTACGCCGGCGTTGACGCACTCGCCGCGCTCGACGCGCGGCACGACGCGCAGCAGCGCGTACTCGAAGACGTGGCGGTCGCTCACCGATCCCCCTTGACGCGTTCGTGGATCGTGGCGGCCCGCGCGAGCAGGGGCCGGGCGTAGGCCCTGCGAAGGTCGTCGGGCGTGGCGAAGCCGGGTTCGTCCAGCAGCCAGACGTCCGGGATCTCGGCGGTGACCTCGGCGAGAAGTTCCCCGGTGACCAGGGGCGCGAGGGCGGCGGCGGCCGAAGCGACGTCCGGTGCGAAGCGCGCGAGGGCGTGGTCGGCGGCGTCGTAGGGGCGGGCGGCCGAGATCTCGGCGCCGGGCCAGTGGTGGTGCCAGATCATGGTGGCGCCGTGGTCGATGAGCCACGTCTCGCCGCGCAGGCGCAGCAGGTTGGGGTTGCGCCAGGAACGGTCGACGTTGTTGACCAACGCGTCGAACCAGACGATCCGTCCGGCCTCCTCGGCACTCACCTCGAAGGCGAGCGGGTCGAAGCCGAGCGCGCCGGAGAGGAAGTCCATGCCGAGGTTGGTGCCGCCGCTCGACTTGAGCAGTTCCTGCACCTGCTGGTCGGGTTCGCCCAGTCCGAGCACCGGGTCGAGGTCGACCGTCACCAGCCGCGGCACCCGGAGACCCAGCCGGCGGGCGAGTTCGCCGCAGACCACCTCGGCGACGAGCGTCTTGCGGCCCTGGCCGGCACCGGTGAACTTCAGGACGTACGTGCCGGAGTCGTCGGTCTCGACGAGCCCCGGCAGCGAGCCGCCCTCACGCAAGGGCGTGATGTAGCGGGTCGCGATGACTTCCTTGAGCATCGCCCCAGGTTACCGGCGCGGTGCGGGCCCGCCGACCGTGGCCGGTGTGCGGCCGACAGCGAATCGACAGCCGTGTTTTACGCCCGTCCGACCCCCGACCCGACAGCATCTCGGCACGGTCTGAACAGCACGTGCCACGGGGCCGTACCTCTCGGCAGATCACCACGCATCCACCCCGGAAGGGACCCCAGCATGACCAGCGCATCGTTTCACCCCGCAGCGGGACCGGCCCGTCGTACCGTCGTCGCGGCGGCCGGAGCGGCGGGGCTCACCGCCGTGCTGGCCGCCTGCGGAGGCTCGGACGAGGACGCGTCGGGCGACACCGGCACCGCTCCCCCGGGCTCCGCGTCCCAGGAGGCGGGCGACGACGGTTCGGGGGGCGGCGGGGACGCCGGGGCCGCGCTCGCGGCGACCGCCGACATACCCGAGGGCGGCGGAAAGATCTTCCCCGACCAGAAGGTGGTGGTCACCCAGCCCGCCGCCGGCGACTTCAAGGCGTTCTCCGCCACCTGCACCCATCAGGGCTGCGCCGTGAAGAGCGTGGCCGACGGTGTCATCCACTGCCCGTGCCACAACAGCAGCTTCTCGATCACCGACGGCAGTGTGCAGGGCGGTCCCGCGCCCAAGCCGCTGCCCGCCGTGCAGATCACGGTCAGCGGGGACTCGGTCCGGCTGGGCGGATGACCGTGACGCAGCGCCGGGGCCGCCGGATCATGATGACGCCCGGCGAGCTGGAGGCGTTCCTGACCACCCAGCGCACCTGCCGGGTCGCCACGGTCTCGGCCGACGGCGCCCCGCACGTGAGCACGCTCTGGTTCGTCTGGGACGGCTCCTCGATGTGGCTGTACTCGGTGGTGCGCAGCAGGCGGTGGACGGACCTGCGGCGCGACCTGCGCGTGGCGGTCGTCGTCGACACCGGTGAGGAGTACGACGAGTTGCGGGGCGCGGAGCTGTCCGGCCGGGTGGAGTTCGTGGGCGAGGCGCCGCGCACCGGTGAGCTGTGCGCGGAACTCGACTTCCCGGAGACGCTGTTCGCCCGCAAGAACTTCGGCCTGCGGGAGATGCCGCACGACGGCCGGCACGCGTGGTTGCGGCTGACGCCGGACAAGGTCGTCTCCTGGGACTTCCGCAAACTGGCGTCTCGTTAGTCCGGCCCGCCCCGTCGGCCCGCCCCATCGGCCCCGCCCCGTCGGCCCACTCCGTCCGGCTCACTTCACCCGGCTCGCCTCACCCTCTTCACCCCGCCCGGCTCACCCCGCCTGGCCCACCTCCCGCGCCGTGGCCCGCAGTGCGTCCACCGCCGCCCGGATCGACGGGCGGCGGTCGGCGTCCGCGCGCCAGACGACGTACACGTGCCGGCGCACCCGCTGCCTCAGCGGCGCGGTCACGACCGCGGCGGGCATCGGATGGCGTCCGAGCAGCGGCGCGATGCACACACCGAGCCCCGCTGCGACCAGCCCTAGCTGGGTGTGGGTCTCGGCGGCGCGGTGGCCGACGATCGGCTCGATGCCCTTCGACCGCAGCGTGAACATCAGCCACTCGTGGCAGAACTCCCCCTCCCCCCAGGTGATCCACTCGTCCTCGGCGAACTCGGCGAGGTCCACCTCGTCCCGTCCGGCCAGCCGGTGGCCGACCGGCATGGCGACATCGGCGGGGTCGTCCAGGAGCGGCGCCTTGACCAGGCCGTCGGGCAGCGGCATCGGCTTGTTGTACCAGTCGAGTACGACGGCCAGGTCGACGTCGCCGCGCACCACCCCGAGGATGCCGCGCTCCGGCTCCAGCTCCGAGGAGCGGATGCGCAGCGCGGGATGCTCGGCGCGCAGCGTGGCCAGCGCGGCGGGGAAGAGTCCGCGGGCGGCCGTCGGGAACGCGGACAGTCTCAGTTCGCCCGCCACCTGTCCGCGCTGGGCCTCCAGGTCGGCCTGGGCCAGCTCGACCTGGGAGAGGATGCGGGCCGCGTGCTCGGCGAGCAGCCGGCCTGCGTCCGTGAGGCGTACGCCCCGTCCGTTTTTGGCGAGCATCTGCTGGCCCGCCTCGCGCTCCAGCTTGGCCAGCTGCTGGGAGACGGCCGAGGTGGTGATGTGCAGGCCGGCGGCGGCGCCGCTGACCGATCCGTGCCGGGCGAGGGCGTCCAGGGTACGCAGACGGTCCAGGTTCAACATGTAAGCGATGCTACGAGATATCCGGTGCGAAATTTAGATTGTGCTACGAGGAAAGCTGCACCATCGTTGCCCGCATGAGCAGTAGTGCCACCTCCTCCGCCTCCGTCTCCTCCGCCGCCCGCCGCGTCTTCGACTGGCGGCTTCGTTTCGGGCTCCTCTCCCTCGTGTGGGGGTTCAGCTTCCTCTTCATGAAGGTGGGCACCGAGAGTTTCGCTCCGTTCCAGGTCACGCTCGGGCGGCTGGCGTTCGGTACGGCGGTGGTCGCCGTGGCGATGGCGGTGAAGCGGGAGCGGCTGCCGCGCGGGGGGTGGACGTGGGTGCATCTGACGGTCGCCGGGTTCCTGCTCAACGCACTGCCGTTCTCCCTGTTCGCCTTCTCGGAGCTGACGATCCCGTCGTCCCTCGCGGGCATCTGCAACGCGACCTCGCCCCTGTGGGGCATGGCCCTGTCGCTGGTCGCCCTGTCCGAGGACCGGCCCACGCGGCGCCGGGTGGCGGGCCTCGGCATCGGCTTCCTGGGGGTCCTGACGGTCCTGGGTGTCTGGCAGGGGTTTCACGGCCTCGACGTCACGGGCACGGCGCTGGCGCTGCTGGCCTCACTCAGCTATCCGGTCGGCTGGATCTACGTCCGCCGCACCCTGGCCGGCTCCAGCCACTCCCACCTCTCGCTGACCGGCGCCCAGCTGGGGCTGGCCACCCTGCAACTGGCCGTCGTGACGCCGCTGTTCACCTCGGTCCCGGCCGACTTCCCGGTACTGCCCGTCCTGGCGGTCGCGGCCCTGGGCGTGCTCGGCACCGGGTTCGCCTTCCTGATCCAGTACGACCTGGTCGCCGAGGTCGGTCCGACGACGGCCCAGATGGTCACGTACTTCACTCCGGTCATCGCCACGGCCGCGGGCGTCGCCCTCCTCGGCGAGTCGCTGTCCTGGTCGACGCCGGTCGGCGCGGCGATCGTCCTCGCCGGCGCGGCCCTGACCCAGTCCCGCCCCAGGACCGACCCGAGCGGCACCGTGCCGGGACCGGCCCGCCGGATGCGGGCGCGACAGGGGTCGCGGGTCTGAGGGCGGCCGGGGCGGGCGCGGGGCGGCGCGCGTCCGGCGGGGCGGCGCGCGTCCAGCGGGGCGGCGCGCGTCCAGCGGGGCGGCGCGCGTCCAGCGGGGCGGCGCGCGTCCGGCCTCAGACATGGCTCCGCGGCGGACCGGCGCCGGGCCCCACCGCCGCCGTGACCGCCTCCGCCAGTGGGCCGATGTCGTCCTCCCCCAGCGTCGAGACGGTGATCCGGATGCCGGGCGCCGCGCTCACGCGGAAGCGGGCACCGGGGGCGACGGCCCAGCCGGCGTGCAGGAGCCGGGCCACGGCGCCGGTCTCGTCCGGCACCGGGATCCACACGTTCATGCCGCTGCGCCCGTACGCGGCGACCCCCTGTCCCGAGAGGGCGCCGAGGAGCGCGTCCCGGCGTCGCCCGTACGCCCCCGCCACCGCGCGGGCGTCCACCCCGCCGCCCGCCCACAGGCGGGCCACGGCGCGCTGGGTGATGCGGCTGACCCAGCCGGGGCCCAGCCGCTGCCTCCCGCGCACCCGGTCGAGGGTGACGGGGTCCCCGGTGAGCACGGCGAGCCGCAGGTCGGGGCCGCAGGCCTTGGCGGCCGAGCGGACGAAGGCCCAGCTGCCTGTCGTACCGGCGAGGGGATGCAGGGGGAGATCGACGATGCCGTGGCCGTGGTCGTCCTCGATGAGCAGCGTCCCGGGGTGGTCGCGCAGTACGGACCGCAGGCCACGCGCGCGTGCCGCGCTCACCGCCGCGCCCGTCGGGTTCTGCGCGCGGTCCGTGACCACCAGGGCACGGGCGCCCGCCGCGAGGACCCGGCGCACGTCGTCGGGCAGGGGCCCCTGGTCGTCGACTCCGACGGCGACCGTGCGCAGGCCGAGCGCGGGCACCAGGTCGAGGAGGCTGCCCCACCCCGGGTCCTCGACGGCGACGGCGTCACCGGGCCTGAGATGGGCCGCGAGGACCCGCTCCATCGCGTCCAGCGAACCGGACGTCACCGCCACGGGCCCGTCCGGCACACCGTCGGCGTCCAGTTCGGCCCGCGCGACGCGGGCGAGTACGGGATCCACGGGGGCGTGCCCGTACAGCACCGGTTCCCGGTCGCCCTGTTCGGCCGCCGCGGCGAACACCGGACCCAGCGCGGGCAGCAGCGCCGGGTCCGGATTGCCGTCGGACACGTCGCGCACGCCCTCGGGCACCTCGACGCGGATGAACTCCCGCCCGGTGGTGGCCGGCTTCGCCCGCACCCTGCTTCCCCGGCGCCCGGCCGTCTCGATGACCCCGCGCTCGCGCAGGGTGCGGTACGCGGCGGCGACGGTGTTCGGATTCACCCCGAGTCGCCGCGCCAACTCCCGCATCGGAGGCAGGGGTTGCCCCGGCTCCAGCTCTCCCGAGCCCACCGCGCGCTCGACGCTCGCGGAGATCTCCGCTGCGCCCCGCCCTGTGATCCGATAGTCTCCTAGCACAAAATCAAGTATGCACTAGTGCAATGGAGAGCGCCATGCAGGGGACCACGCGGACGCCGTCGCAACCGGCCGGCACCTACCCGCCCACCGACCGCACCGTCCCCACCCGCTCCCCCGACCGGGCCTCCTACGACAAGGAACTGGTGCACTCGATACTCGACGAGGGCTACGTCTGCCACCTCGGTTTCGTCCGCGACGGCGCGCCCGTGGTCCTGCCGACGCTGTACGGCCGGGTGGGCGAGCGGCTCTACGTGCACGGCTCGACGGGCTCGCGTCCGCTGCGGATGACCGGTGCGGCCGACCCGGGCCTGCCGGTGTGCCTGACGGTGACGCACGTGGACGCGCTGGTGCTGGCCCGCTCGGCCTTCCACCACTCGGTCAACTACCGGTCGGTGGTGGTGCACGGCACCGCGTACGAGGTGACGGATCCCGGGGAGCGGCGCACGGCCCTGGACGCCCTGGTCGACCATGTCGTTCCCGGCCGCTCCCACGACTCGCGGCCGGCCAACAAGAAGGAACTGGCCGCGACCGCCGTGATCCGCCTCGACCTGAACGAGGTCTCCGCCAAGCTTCGCACCGGCGGCGTGAACGACGAGCCGGAGGACCTCGCCCTCCCCCACTGGGCCGGTCTCGTCCCCCTGCGCAAGGGATACGAGGCTCCCGTCGCCGACCCGGGCCTTGACCCCGCAACCGCGCTGCCCGACTATCTGCCGGTACGGTGACTCCGGCCCGGGCCGGAGAAGAAGAGGCCTCCCGAGGGCCCCTCGCCGTCCCTTTCGGGGGCCGACCCCACAGCTCCCCGGTTCCCGGGGCCCGCCATCGGCCCTCGGGAGGCCGCGCCGTCACGCCGGTGCCGGACGCGTCCGCGCCTGCCGGGTCTCCGCCACCGCGAGCCCCGCGACCGAGCCGAGCATCAGCAGCGTGCCGGCCGGGGTCGCCGCGGTGAGGTGCTCGCCGAGCAGCAGGACGGCGAGCACCGCCGCGCTGACCGGCTCGAGGAGCATGATCACGGAGACGGTCGCGGACCGGACGACGGCCGCACCGGCGAAGTAGAGCCCGTAGGCGAGGGCGGTCGGGACGGCGGCGACGTACCCCGGCAGCCGCAGGAGCCGGACCGGTTCGGCGGTGTGCGGCACCAGGCCCTCGGCCAGGGCGAGCGGCAGCAGGCACAGGCTCGTGACCGGCCCGGCGACAGCGCGCCGGGCTCGGCACAGGGACCCGCCTCAGGCGGCCGGAGGCGGGAGGACGAGTGCGTCGAAACGCATGACCGGCATCTCAGGTCGCCGTTCCCCGGCTCGACAACTCTCTTTCGGGCCCTCCACCGGCCACCGGATCCGCGGCGCCCTTCGCCGGCGTCGACGTCTGGGCGATGAAGGCGCCGACCAGCACCACGACGCCGCCGATGATCTGCGGGGCGGAGAGGTGCTCGCCGAGCAGCACCCAGGCCAGTACGGTCGCGATGACCGCTTCGAGGCACGCCACGACTCCGGCGACCTGCGGCGACAGCCGGCGCACGGCGACGATGCCGGTGACGTAGGCGAGCACCGTGGTGATGAGCACGATCCAGGCCAGCAGCAGGGCGGCGGCGACGGGGGTGCCGTCCATCGGGGCGGTGTCGGCGAGGACGGACCAGTCCATCGACCAGGGCCGGGTGACGACCGTGAGCACGGCGGCCCCGATGAGCAGGCCGTAGGCGATGACGCCGAGCGGGTCGGGCGCCTCCGCGCCGGCGTCGCTGCCCTGGTCGGACAGGACGAAGTAGCCGACCTGGCAGCAGGCGGCGCCGAGCGCGAGCAGCAGCCCGAGGGCGTCGAAGCGCAGCCCCGACCAGACCTCGACCACGCAGGCGAGACCGCCGACCGCCAGGACCACGCCGAGCGCGGCGGCCCGGGTGACCGGCCGGCGCTGCACGAACCGCACCCAGCCGAGGACCAGGGCGGGGGCCAGGTACTCGACGAGCAGCGCGACGCCCACGGGGATGCGGGAGATGGCGGCGAAGTAGCAGGCCTGCACACCGGCCACGGCGAACAGTCCGTACCCGGCGAGCAGTGCGGGACGGCGACGCAGCAGCCCGCGGTGGCGCAATGCGAGCGGCAGCATCACCAGGGCCGCGCCGGCCACGCGCAGCCAGACCACGTGGAGCGGGTCGAGTCCGGCCTCGATCAGCGGCTTGGCCGCGACTCCGGAGCCACCGAAGGCGACCGCGGAGGCGAGAGCCAGACCGAGTCCGGCGCCCTTGCCGCGGTTGCCGCGAGCGGTGTCAGACGTATGCACCGGCACATGATGACAGGGGTCGACATGAGCGTCATCCCCAATGACACCTGTCTCACCGGCTGGACGTCCGAGGTGACGCCCGTCGGGAGGGCGGGAGCGGCCGCCCGGCGGGGCCGGGAACGGGCTCAGGAAGTCGACTCGAAGTGGCTCTCCACCCGGGCGAGCACGGCGTCCGGCTCGACGGCGGCGCGGGCCAGCACCTCGACGGCGCGCGCCTGCGGGTCCGCGACCAGCGCGGCGAGCAGGTCGACGCCGCCGGCCCGGACCGCCCCGCGCCTGGCGGCGCGTGCGCACGCCTCTTCCATCGCCGCCGCGGCCGGCGGGGAGAACCCGGCCACGCCGGTCACGACGGGTACGGCGCCGGAGTCCTCGACGGCGCTCTGCCAGCGCAGGCCGTAGCCGATGCTGCGCTGCACGAGATAGCCGAGGACCCGGGCGGTCCGTGGCCCGTCCCCGAGCAGCGCACGCGCCTCGGCGTCGCACTCCAGCAGCGAGTGGAGCAGATGGGCCGTGTCGATCTGGGGGTCTCCGTCCCGCGCCGCCCGGCGGCGGGCACCGGAGACCGCCGAGGCCAGTTCCGCGCTGAACCGGTCATCGAGGTCGATGCCGTCCGGGCGCCGGCCGTCCTGCTCGCCGGACGCCTGCCGGGGGATACGGGGTTGCACGTCTCCCAGCTCATCAGCTCGTCGGGGCCGGGTCATCCCCGAAGGGAAGCATTTCCTCGTCCCACACAGAGTGGACCCGCCCGGCCGGAATCTCCTCCTTGCGGATGAGATCAAGCCGTTCGCGCCGTCCCGGCGCGCGCCGCCTTGCCGCACGCCCCCGGGGCAACCGAACCCTGCCCTCGCGGGTCGGACAGGGGCATGAGGAGCAGGTGCTGGCTGGTGGCGCTGCCCGCCGTCGACGGCAGGCAGTACGTGTACCGGGTGGACGCCCCGGCGGGGGCGCTGCTCGCCGACCTGTTCTGGGAGGCGTGGCACTGCCACGACGAGAGCGCCTTCCCGCGCGCGTGGGACGTCTTCGACGCGGCGGTGATACGGCGGGTCGACTGAACGCCCCCCATACGAGGGTGCCCCGCGGATCACTCCGCGGGGCACCCGGTCTCGTTGCCGTACGGCGGCTATACAGCGCGGTGACCGCGCCCTCCGGCGTCAGTCCTCGTCGGCGAGGATCAGATACAGCTTCTTCCGGGCGTCACCGATGACGGCGAGCGCCTTCTCCCGCTGCTCCTTGCTGCCGGTCTTCCAGACCTGGCCGAATGCCTCCATCAGTCCGAACCCGGCCTGCCGGATGTCGTTGAGAGCCTCCCAGTCGACGCCTCGCGAGGCCTCTTCCCAGGGGGCCTCCGGACCCTCCCCGGCCGCGGTGCGGCCCGCCTCGGTGAGCGCGAAGAGCTTCTTGCCGCCCTCGCTCCGGCTGGCGATCAGCCCCTCGTCCTCCAGCAGCTGAAGGGTGGGGTACACCGAACCGGGGCTGGGCTTCCACGCCCCGCCACTGCGCTCGGCGATCTCCTGGATCATCTCGTAGCCGTGCATCGGCCGGTCCTTCAGGAGGGCGAGGATCGACGCCCGTACGTCGCCCCGCCGTGCCCTTCCCCTGGGCCCGCCGCGTCCTCGGCCGCCCCAGGGACCTCCGTGGCCGAAGCCCGGCCCGAAGGGACCGCCGGGGCCGCCGCCGGGACCACCCGGCCCGAAGGGACCGAAGGCGGCACGCCTGCCGTCGCGGCCGTCGAAGCCGCCGCGGCCGAAGGGACCGCCCTCTCCATGGCCGTGGCCGTGGCCGGGGCCACCGTGTCCACGCTCGTATCCGTGGTTACGCATCGCCATCACTCCATTCAGTCGTTGACCTGTTGACGATGCCTCAACGATATATCGGAACGTATCGCGCGGCAAGGCTCTGCCTCTGAGGAACCGCACCGGCCCGGCCCGGCCCGGGAATGAACGGCGCCGAGGCCAGGTCAGGGTGGTGCCCGGTGTGGCAGCCGGTTGACGGACCGGTTGACGAGCCGGTCGGCGGGGACGCGGGCGGTGCCGCCGGTGGCGGTGCGTCCCTGAGGAGGCAACCGGCGGTCCCGGCTTCGACGCCGGGCAGGTGCGGCGTGTCGGAGCCGTACGCCGACCCGGCGCGGGACAGGGGTCCTGGAGGTGGTGGCCGACGGCCTGTCCAACCAGGCCGCCGGCCACCACCGCCTCCACCTCACCACCACCGCCTCCACACCGAAGACACCGTCGAGTCCCACCTGGCCCGTATCCGCACCGGGCTCGGAACCGACGCGCACACCGCGGCCTTCGCCACCGCGACGCCCCTCGGTCCGATCCGCCGCCGACGGGGCACCCGGCCGCCGGAACCGGTCCAGGACTACGGGATTGGCCTTGGTCCGCCGCCTCGGGCGACGTCTAACGTCGGGGCATGCGCATCCGAATCGTCGACGCCTTCACCGACCGGCCCTTCGCCGGCAACCCCGCCGGGGTCCTGCTCCTCGACGCCTTCCCGGACGACGACCGGCTCCAGCGGGTCGCCCTGGAGGTCAACCACGCCGAGACCGCCTTCGCCCACCGCCTGCCCGCCGACGGCGGGGCCGACTGGGCGCTGCGCTGGTTCACACCGGCCACCGAGGTGGCGCTGTGCGGCCACGCGACGCTCGCCACCGCCCATGTCCTGCACACCACCGGCGCGCACGAGGGACCGGTGCGGTTCGCCACCCGCAGCGGCGTCCTCGTCGCGACGCCCCGCGAGGACGGCTCGATCACCCTGGATTTCCCGACCGCGCCGCTCACCCCGGTCGAGGCACCGGCGGGCATCGCCGAGGCCCTGGGCGCCGAACCCCGTGCCGTCCTGGACACCGGGCCGAACACCGGGGACCTGCTGGTCGAGGTCGCCGACGAGAAGACAGTCCGCGGCCTGACACCGAACCACAGGGCACTGGCCGCGCACTCCGAGCGCGGCATCATCGCCACCGCCCGTGCGCAGGATCCGGCCCGCGGCTACGACTACGTCTCCCGCTGCTTCTTTCCCAACGTCGGCATCGACGAGGACCCGGTCACCGGCAGCGCCCACACGGCGCTGGCGCCGTTCTGGTCCGAGCGCCTCGGCCGCTGCGACCTCACCGGGCTGCAGGCGTCGCCCCGCTCCGGCCGGGTGCGCACGGAACTGCGCGGCGAACGCACGCTGCTGAGCGGACACGCGGTGACGGTGATCGACGGCGAACTGCTGGCCTGAGTCGGCGTGGGAGGGCGTAGCGGCGGCCCTCCCGCACGGTCACGCCGTCGGCAGCCAGCCCACCTTCCCGGCCAGCAGCCCATAGCCGACGAAGGCGCCGATGTCGAGCAGCGAGTGCGCCACGACCAGCGGGCCCACGCGCCCCCAGCGGCGGTACAGGTGGACGAACACGACGCCCATCACCATGTTGCCGACGAACCCGCCGATCCCCTGGTAGAGGTGGTACGACCCGCGCAGGACCGAGCTGGCCGCCATCGACGCGCCCGCACTCCAGCCGAGCCGGTCGAGCCGGCGCAGCAGGTAGCCGACGACGACGACCTCCTCCAGGACGGAGTTCTGCACCGCCGAGAGGATCAGTACGGGGTACTTCCACCACACGTCGGGCAGGGCCTCGGGGACCACGGTGAGGTTGAAGCCGAGGCCTCGGGCGGCCAGGTAGAAGGCGATACCGGTACTGCCGATGACGGCGGCGACGGCGGCCCCGCGGCCCAGGTCCGGCCACGGGCGGGCGCGGTCGAAGCCGAGGGTGCGCAGGCTGTGCCCCTCGCGCAGAAGGAAGTGCGCGACGAGGGCGACCGGGACGAGTGCCGTGGTGATTCCGAAGAGCTGCCAGGCCAGGTCCAGCCAGGGGCGGCCGGGCGCCGCGGAGGCGTTGAGGGTGGCCGCCTGGTCCTTGAGCCCGCCGGGGCGGGTGACCGAGCCGATGAAGCTGATGAGGGCGGACACCCCGCTCGCGCCCAGCGAGAGGGCCAGGACGAGCAGCGTCTCGTCACGCAGGATCCGCCGCGAGAGCCGCTCCTCGGTCGATGAGTCCTCGCCGAGTCGCTTCTGAGGGAACGAATCGTCCACCGGGCCCGCCTCCGCCATGCACACCTGCCTCCAGCTGGGACGTCACAGCTTGCCCGATCAGTATGGGGCGGCGCGCGGCGGGGGCGGTCCCGGCGGCGGTCAGCTCAGCGGCGCCGGTTCCGGCAGGCCCACCGGCCACAGGTGCACGGGGTCTCCCTCACGCATGAGCTCGACGTAACGGCGGGTCGTAGCGGCCAGCGCGGCCTCCCGGGACAGGCCCGCCTCCAGCGCCCGGTGGAACGTGGCCGCCTGCCAGGAGGCGCCGTTGACGCGGCGCCGGCACCTCTCGTCGATGACGCCGAGGTACAGGTCCCGGTCGGCGGGCTCCACGCCCCACGCGTCGAGACCGGCCTCGGCGAGCGGCAGCAGTTCGTCGCGGACGAGGACGGCGGCGTCGATCTCGGTGGTGCCGCCGAGGCGGCCGCGACGGGGCCATTCGAAGCGGGCGTCGATGCCGTGGCGGCACGCGGCCTCGAAGTTGGCCGCGGCGGCCTCGAACGGCAGCCGGGTCCACACCGGCCGGGACTCGTCCGCCAGCGCGCGTACGACCCCGTAGTAGAAGGCCGCGTTGGCGATGACGTCGGTGACGGTGGGTCCCGCGGGCAGCACCCGGTTCTCCACGCGCAGGTGCGGAACGCCGTCGGCGATGTCGTAGACGGGGCGGTTCCAGCGGTAGACGGTGCCGTTGTGCAGGACGAGTTCGGACAGCGAGGGCACACCGCCCGCGTCCAGGACCTCCAGCGGGTCCTCGTCGTCGCAGATCGGCAGCAGCGCCGGGAAGTAGCGCCGGTTCTCCTCGAACAGGTCGTACGCCGAGGTCACCCACCGCTCGCCGAACCAGGTGCGCGGCCGGACGCCCTGGGCCTGGAGTTCGGGCGGGCGGGTGTCGGTGGACTGCTGGAACAGCGGAGGGCGCGACTCGCGCCACAGCTCGCGGCCGAACAGGAAGGGCGCGTTGGCGCCGAGCGCGATCTGCGCGGCGGTGACGGCCTGGGCCGCGTTCCACACGTCGGCGAAGCGGTCCGGGGTGACCTGGAGGTGGAGTTGCACCGAGGTGCAGGCGGCCTCGGGGGCGATGGACTTGGAGGTGCAGGTCAGGCGCTCGACGCCTTCGATGTCGAGAGTGAAGTCCTCCCCGCGGGCAGCCACGATCTGTTCGTTGAGCAGGGCGTAGCGGTCGACGGCGGAGAGGTTCGAGGAGACCAGGTCGTCCCGGTCCAGCGTCGGCAGGATGCCGATCATCGCGATACCCGCGTCCACCTCGCCGGCCTTGCGGTCCGCATACGCCAACGACGTACGGATCTCCTCGGCGAGCCGGTCGAATACCCGGCCGCCCAAGCGGTGGGGAGCGATGTTGACTTCCAGGTTGAACATGGCGAGTTCTGTTTGGAAGTCGCGGCTCGCGATGCGCTCGAGGACTTGCGCATTCAACATTTTGGGCATCCCGTCGGCACCGACGAGATTCAATTCGATCTCCAGCCCCATCAGGTTCTTCGGGCGGTCGAACCGCTTCTCCGCCAGAAGTCGCTCCAGACCCGTCAGGCACCGCTGGAGCTTCTCGCGGTAGCGCTGGCGATCGGACAGGTCGAACTGACCTGCCACGACCTTCTCCCCCATGGAAGAGTCCCTTCTCGGAGCGATGAGTGGAAGATCCGGCCGCGGGCGGCCGGTCAGGTGGGATGATGCCCAGCCGAAGCGATCGATAACGTCCCCGCACCGGCCCGGCAGCCGCTACGCTGTGCCGATGTGACCGGTGGCACATTCACCGGGCATGGCGCGTCGCACGGTTTGCGGGACCGCAACTCGTGAAAAACGCCGACGACAATTGGCCGACCGCTCGGTGAACATTCCCCGAGGTCATCGTCGTACACCCGGGCCGGAATCCGGAGGATTCCCGCATATCGACGGCCTAATTCAACCTTGTACTGGTTACCGGAATCGGCTAGCCGAAACACAGTCTGAACACATGTCGTATAAACTCCGCGAACGAGGCAGTTGACCGGCGCCCACGGTCGAAGGATCTGCCGTCGAGCTGACGCACGGCGGGTCCCTCCCACTTCTCGGTTCCCGGACCCGGCCCCTGCCTCCCCAGCCCTGTGAGCCGACAGCGTCGTCCGCCCAGCCCCGCCCTCGCGCCACCGTGCCTTCGAATGAGAGGCGACCCATCATGCCCCTGCGTGTCCCCCCGGCCCCCGCGCCCGCCCTGCGCTCCGTCCTCACCGCCCTTTCCTCACCCACCGCGGTCCGTGAGGCCCGGACCCCCGCCCTGCTCGACGCCCAGGGTCCCACCACACCCGAACTGCCGCTGCCCGTGCACGTCCTCGACCGGATCACGGCGCAAGGCGTGACGGCGACGCGGCTGACCGGGTGGCGGTTCCACATCCGGTGCGGCGACCGGGTGGTGGCGGCGGCGGAGACCATGCTGACGCCCGACGGCTGGGCGTTCTCGCACTTCTTCGAGGGCCCCTACGTCGCGGCGACCGAGCGCGCGCTGCGGCAGGCCGAGTCGGTGGGCCAGTCCTACCAGCCGCGCCTGCTGTCGGTTCCCGAGCTGTACATGCTCACGCTGTGGCTGCACGGCGACTGCACCGCGGACCCCGCCGCGGGCCACCCGGCGGCGGCCGACCTGCTGGTGCCGCTGGCGCCGGCACCCCCCGGCATCGCGGCCCACCGGCCGCACCGGGTCGCCGAACTGCTGCCGGTCCTCACGCACCGGGTGACGCCGACGCGGCTGCTGGGTTCTCCCGCCTGACCTGCCCGCTCAGCCGCTGTACCCACCACCCGCGCGGACTAGCCCCATCCGGCCATGCCGAACCATCCGAAGTGACAGTGCAGTTGGGCTGAACCGTCCGCGCGGGTGATGCGTCATCAACCTGTGAGAAGCGGTGCAGCGAAATACCTGCGGATCGACGCCCGTGGGGCAACACTGGGTCCGGACCGACTTGAACAACGGGGGGCGGCCATGAACGAAGCTTCACGCCGCGGGACAGACAAGACAGCGAACGCATCCATCACCACGGACCGAGAGACCCCACTCATGTGTCAGCACCAACCACCGTGCCCGTCAGCCGTCTCCGCCGACCGGGAATCCGCCCGCCTCGTGGCGCACCACCCGGAGCAGGGGTGGAGCCTGCTGTGCAACGGTGTCGTCCTCTTCGAGGACACCGGTGAGCTACTGCCGGACGGTCGGGCCATCGCCCCGCACCGCCCCGTCGGCGCGGGCCTGACCACCGCCGCCTGACCACCGGCCGGACGGTGCGCCGCCACGCCGCCCACCGCATCACGGGGCCGGGGGGGCGCCCCCGCCGGGCCCCCCCCCCCCCCGGGCGGCCCCCCCCCGCCCCCCCCCGGGCCCCCCCCCCCCCCCCCCGGGACCCCCCCCCCACAGGGCCCCGAACCCCGCCCCCCCCCGGCCCGGGGGGGGCGGGCCTGCCCCCCCCCGCCTGCCCCCCGGGGGGGGGGGGCCCCGCCCCGCCCCCCCCCGCCCCCGGGGGGGGGGGCCCCCCCCGGGCGGCCCCCCGGCCCCCACGCGCGTCCGGCGCCGGTCACTGGCCGTAGCCGCAACGGCCCGATCCGGTGACGGCCCGGCTTCCGGACCCTGAACGCCTCCCCCGAGAGCCCGGTTTCCGGAGGACTCCTGCGAGTTCCACGGTTCGAGTCGACGGGGGCGGGGGAAAGTGGCAGCGGACGAGGCCCGGGCCGGCTCGGCCACCGGCCGCCGGGGCCTCCTGAGCCCTCCTCCCGGACTCTCGACCGAGTCCTCCAGGCCTTCCGTCCGAGCCTCCGACGCGGCGAACGCGCCACGACCTGCCCGAAGCTGATCTCACCCGTGATCTCCACCCGCAGCTCCACGGGTGCGCCGGTGCCGACGGCCCGCGGGTGTCTTCACCTTGGCGCAGGCCGCCACCAGCGAGTCCGTGTCCACCACGATGCCGGGCCGGGTCTGGAGCTTCAACGACCCGCCGCGCACGGCGAGGTCGATGTGGAGGGTGTCGTGCGTGAGCACGGCGCGGGCGAGGTCGAGCGTCACGTCGCCCCAGGCCGACCGGATCTCCAGTCTCCGTGGCACGGTCCAGCCCTCGCCCCGCCGGGTGGACGCCCCCGCCTGTTCGATGCGGACGACGCCCTTGGCCTCGGGGACCGGACCCCCACCCGCGGCCACCGGCAGGCCGGCGGTAAGGGCGGCCGGCTCTCCCTGTGTCCGCGCGGTGAGCGCCGCCCCCACGCGCTCGTCCAGCTCCTCGGCGGTCGGCCTGCCGTCGACGGCGGCGGCGCTCAGCGTGTCCACCACCCGGTCACGATCCGCGCGCGAGGCCCGGAGTACGGGCGTCCGGCCGTCCTGCGAGGGCTGCACCGACATAGCTGCTCGACCCCGATCTCCCCGGGGTCTCCCGCGAGCACCCCACCACTGCGGCACACTAACGCCATATCGCGTTACACCCGACGGCCAACCCCGCGTCCACCGTTCTCCTCCCGCGGCCTATCGTGACCGGCATGCAGTCCTACACGATCGGCCAGGCGGCGCGGCTGCTCGGCGTCAGTCCGGACACCGCACGCCGCTGGGCCGACGGGGGCCGGATCGACACCCACCGCGACGAGGGCGGGCGGCGCGTCGTCGACGGGCGCGACCTGGCCGCGTTCTCGGTCGAGCTGGCCCGCTCCGGCGGCACCGACGAGGAGACCTCGTACACCTCGGTCCGCAACGCCTTTCCCGGGATCGTGACCGCGATCAAGCTCGGGGATGTCGCCGCGCAGGTCGAGATCCAGGCCGGCCCGCACCGGCTCGTCTCCCTGCTGACCCGGGAGGCGGTGGAGGAACTCGGCCTGGAGGTCGGCGTGGAGGCCACCGCCCGGGTGAAGTCGACGAATGTCCATATCGACAGAGCGTGACAGACCGAAGGTCGTGCGAACGCACATGCCAGCCTTTTCCCCCAGCTGACTTGCTCATGCGGTGCTACAGAAGACATAGCCCTCGCAGATGCGGAAGTATGATCGGCGCAACGAGGAGCCGCCGTGCGCCCGGCCGCCAGGCCCGTCGGCCCCTGCCCGAGTCGCAGAGGGAGTGGCCCGTGATGACCCGTTCCGTGCGCAGGACCCACCGCATCCGCCGTACCGCGCGGGTGACCGGCGCGGGGGCCGCCGCGCTGCTGGCCCTGAGCGCGTGCTCCTCGTCCCCGGGCACGGACCCGGGCTCCGCCGGTGCCTCGCCGTCCTCCCCCGCGGAGGTCTCCGGACAGGTCACCGTCTTCGCCGCGGCCTCGCTCAAGGAGAGCTTCACGACGCTGGGAGAGACCTTCGAGAAGCGGCATCCGGGCACCGAGGTCACCTTCAGCTTCGCCGGCAGCGACACCCTTGCCGCCAGCATCACCAGCGGCGCCCCGGCGGACGTGTTCGCCTCCGCCAGCCCGGCGACGATGGCCACCGTCACCGGGGCCGGGGCCGCGGCCGGCACCCCGGCCACCTTCGTGCGCAACCAGCTCGAGATCGCCACCCTGCCGGGCAACCCCGAGGGGATCTCCTCCCTCAGGGACCTCACCCGATCCGGCCTCAAGGTCGTGCTGTGCGACGACACCGTGCCGTGCGGCGCCGCGGCCCGCAAGGCCCTGGACGCCAGTGGTGTCGAGCTGGCCCCGGCCTCGTACGAGCAGGACGTCAAGGCCGCCCTGACCAAGGTCGAGCTGAAGGAGGCCGACGCCGCCGTCGTCTACAGGACCGATGTGAAGGCGGCCGGTGACAAGGTGGCGGGCGTCGACTTCCCGGAGTCGGCCAAGGCGGTCAACGACTACCCGATCACCCTCCTGAAGGACGCTCCGCACACCGCCGCGGGCAGGGCCTTCGTCGAGTTGGTCACCTCCGCCGAGGGGCAGCGGGTGCTCACCGGGGCCGGGTTCCGCACGCCATGACCGCGTCCGCCGGAATGACGCCCGCCCCACCCGGAGCCGAGCCGGTGCCGGACGGGCCCCGCCGTACCCGGCGCCGGGGACGCATGGTGCCGGTTCCCCTGCTGGTGCCCGCCCTGGTCGGTCTGGCGTTCCTGCTGCTGCCCCTGCTCGCCCTGCTGACGCGCGCCCCGTGGAGCGGTCTGCCCGGGCAGCTGAGGAGCCCGGAGGTGTGGCAGGCCCTGCGGCTGTCGCTGCTGTGCGCGACGTCGGCGACGGCGCTGAGCCTGGTCGTCGGTGTGCCCCTGGCCTGGCTGCTGGCTCGTACCGACTTCCCCGGCCGGGGCTTCGTCCGCGCGCTGGTGACTCTGCCGCTCGTGCTGCCGCCGGTCGTGGGCGGCGTCGCGCTGCTGCTGGCGTTCGGGCGCAACGGCGTCGTCGGGCAGTGGCTCGACGCGTGGTTCGGGATCACACTGCCGTTCACGACGACGGGCGTCGTCCTCGCGGAGACGTTCGTGGCGATGCCGTTCCTGGTCATCAGCGTCGAAGGCACCCTGCGCGCCGCCGACCCCCGCTACGAGGAGGCCGCCACCACTCTGGGCGCTTCGCGTTTCACCGCGTTCCGCCGGGTGACCCTTCCGCTGATCGCGCCGGGCGTCGCGGCGGGCGCCGTACTGGCCTGGGCGCGGGCGCTGGGCGAGTTCGGAGCGACGATCACGTTCGCGGGCAACTTCCCCGGCCGGACCCAGACCATGCCGCTGGCCGTCTACCTCGCCCTGCAGAACGACCCGGCGGCGGCGATCGCCCTGAGCCTGGTGCTGCTGGCCGTCTCCATCGCCGTACTCGCCGGTCTCCGGGACCGCTGGATCAGGGCCTCATGACCACTGGACGGACAGGGGCGTTTGCCCGCCGGACGGATGAGGGCGTCATGACCGCCGGACGGGGCAGTTCACCCGTCCGTCCGCACGAGGCCGACACGACCACCGGGCGAGGCCGCCCGGCCTGGATGAGGGCGGGATGACCGACACCGAGAACCCGGCCGCCGTGGATGGTACCGGCGGGGCGGCATCCGACGGCGGTCTCGACGCGCGGCTCGTCGTGGAGCGCGGCGCCTTCCACCTGGACGTCGCGCTCACCGCCGCGCCCGGCGAAGTCGTGGCCCTGCTCGGACCCAACGGCGCGGGCAAGACCACCGCCCTGCGCGCGCTCGCCGGGCTGATCCCACTCGCCGGCGGCCATCTGCGCCTGGACGGCGCCGCGCTGGACCGCACGCCGCCGGAGTCCCGGCCCGTCGGCGTGGTCTTCCAGGACTACCTGCTCTTCCCGCACCTGACCGCCCTCGACAATGTGGCGTTCGGACCGCGCTGCCGTGGTGCGAGCAGGGCTCAGGCCCGGGCGCGGGCCGCCGCGTGGCTGGACCGCATGGGCCTGTCCGGCCACGCGGGCGCCAAGCCGCGCCGCCTCTCCGGCGGACAGGCCCAGCGCGTCGCCCTCGCCCGGGCCCTGGCCACCGGTCCCCGGCTGCTTCTGCTGGACGAACCCCTCGCGGCGCTGGACGCCCGGACGCGGCTGGAGGTGCGGGCCCAGCTCCGCCGCCATCTCGCCGAGTTCGAGGCCGTCGCCGTACTGGTCACGCACGACCCGCTGGACGCCATGGTGCTGGCCGACCGGCTGGTCGTGGTCGAGGACGGCGGGGTCGTCCAGGAGGGCGGGCCCGCCGACATCGCCCGTCGGCCGCGCACGGACTACATCGCCCAGCTGGTCGGCCTGAACCTCTACCGGGGACGCGCCGAGGGCCACACCGTACGGCTCGAAGCCGGTCCCGCCATCACCACCACCGAGGACCTTGCCGGTCCGGTCTTCGTTGCCTTCCCGCCGGGCGCCGTGACGCTGTACGGAGAACGTCCCACCGGTTCCAGCGCCCGCAACCTGTGGCGCTGCGAGGTCGCGGGCCTGGAGACCCACGGCGACCAGATCCGTGTGGACCTCACCGGTGAACTCGCGCTCGCCGCCGACCTCACCACGGTCGCCGCGGCGGAGCTTGGCCTCCACCCGGGGGCGCCGGTGTGGGCGACGGTCAAGGCGACGCAGACGCACGCATACCCGGCATGACTCCACCGCCGGGCTACGGTGCCCCCATGAGCCTGAGCATCCGCAACCAGCTTCCCGGCACCGTCACCACCGTCACCCCGGGTGAGGCCATGGCGACGGTCGGGGTCCGTCTTTCCGGCGGCCAGGACCTCACCGCGGCGATCACCCGGGACGCCGCCGAGGACCTCGCGCTCGACGCCGGCACCGCCGTCCGGGCCCTGGTGAAGTCCACGGAGGTGGCTCTGGCCACGGGGCGCGTCGACGGCCTGTCCATCCGCAACCGGCTGCCGGGTACCGTCACCGCGCTCACCGCCGGCGCCGCGATGGCCTCGGTCGAGGTCGCCGTCGAGGGCGCCGAGCTGACCGCCGCCATCACCAGGCAGGCCGCCGACGACCTGGGCCTGTCCGTCGGCGCTCCCGTCGTCGCGCTGATCAAGTCGACGGAGGTGTCACTCGCCACCGCGTGACACGAGGAGAGGCTCCGTCCGGGCCCTGCGCCCGCACGGAGCCTCTTCGCTGCGGGCCCTGCGCGGCCCTGCGGGACTCAGTCCTCGTACGCGTCCAGCGGCGGGCAGGAGCAGACGAGGTTCCGGTCGCCGTAGGCCTGGTCGATCCGGCGCACCGGCGGCCAGTACTTGTCGGAGGCGGACACACCGGCCGGGAAGACGGCCTCCTCACGCGTGTACGCGTGGTCCCAGTCGCCGCCGAGCGCGCCCGCGGTGTGCGGTGCGCCGCGCAGCGGGTTGTCGTCCGCGGACCAGGCGCCGGAGCCGACCTTCTCGATCTCCGCGCGGACGGCGATCATCGCCTCGCAGAACCGGTCCAGCTCGGCCAGGTCCTCGGACTCGGTCGGCTCGATCATCAGCGTGCCGGCCACCGGGAAGGACATCGTCGGCGCGTGGAAGCCGTAGTCGATGAGCCGCTTGGCGACGTCGTCGACGCTGACGCCGGTCGACTTGGTCAGCGGACGCAGGTCGATGATGCACTCGTGCGCGACCAGCCCGCCCGGGCCGTTGTAGAGCACCGGGAAGTGCGGTTCCAGCCGCTTGGCGATGTAGTTCGCGGACAGCACGGCCACCTGCGTGGCGCGCTTGAGCCCCTCGCCGCCCATCAGCCGCACGTACGACCAGGAGATCGGCAGGATGCCGGCCGAGCCCCAGGGCGCCGCCGAGACCGGGCCGACGCCGCTGTGCGGACCGGCCGCGGGCTGCAGCGGGTGGTTGGGCAGGTACGGCGCGAGGTGCGACCGTACGGCCACGGGGCCGACGCCGGGACCGCCGCCGCCGTGCGGGATGCAGAAGGTCTTGTGCAGGTTCAGGTGGGAGACGTCGCCGCCGAAGTGACCGGGCTTGGCGAGGCCGACCAGGGCGTTGAGGTTGGCGCCGTCCACGTAGACCTGGCCGCCCGCGTCGTGCACCTGTGCGCAGATCTCCGCGACGTGCTCCTCGAAGACACCGTGCGTGGACGGGTAGGTGATCATCAGCACGGCCAGCCGGTCGCGGTGCTGCTCGATCTTGGCGCGCAGGTCCTCGACGTCGATCTCGCCGTCCTCGGCGGTCTTCACGACGACGACCTTCATGCCGGCCATCACGGCGCTGGCGGCGTTGGTGCCGTGCGCGGAGGACGGGATGAGGCAGACGGTGCGCTGCTCGTCGCCGTTGGCCCGGTGGTAGCCGCGTACGGCGAGCAGGCCCGCGAACTCGCCCTGCGACCCGGCGTTGGGCTGGAGCGAGACCTTGTCGTACCCGGTGACCTCGGCGAGCCGCTCCTCCAGTTCGCGGATGAGGGTCAGGTAGCCCTGCGCCTGCTCGGCGGGCGCGAAGGGGTGCAGCGCGCCGAACTCGGGCCAGGTGACCGGCTCCATCTCGGTGGTGGCGTTGAGCTTCATGGTGCAGGAGCCCAGCGGGATCATGCCGCGGTCCAGCGCGTAGTCCCGGTCGGCGAGGCGGCGCAGGTAGCGCAGCATCGCGGTCTCGGAGCGGTATTGGTGGAATACCGGGTGGGTCAGGAAGTCGTCGGTGCGCAGCAGCGCCTCGGGCAGCGTCTCCCCGGTCTCCGCGTCCAGCGAATCGATGTCGCCCGCCACACCGAAGGCGTGCCACACGCCGCCGACCTGGGCGCGCGTGGTGGTCTCGTCGCAGGCGAACGACACGTGGTCGGCGTCGACGAGGCGCAGGTTGACGCCGTTCTCGCGGGCGGCGTGGACGATGTCGGCGGCCCGGCCGGGCACCCGCGCGGTGACGGTGTCGAAGTAGGAGCCGTGGACGATCTCGACACCGTCGGCCGCGAGACCCGCTGCGGTGACCGAGGCGTAGCGGTGGGCGCGCCGGGCGATGGCCCGCAGGCCCTCGGGTCCGTGGTAGACGGCGTACATGCCTGCCATGACGGCGAGCAGCACCTGTGCGGTGCAGATGTTGCTGGTGGCCTTCTCGCGCCGGATGTGCTGCTCACGGGTCTGCAGGGCCAGGCGGTAGGCCTTGTTGCCGTCGACGTCCACGGACACGCCGACCAGGCGGCCGGGCAGGCTGCGCGCGAACTTCTCCCGCACGGCCATGTAGCCGGCGTGCGGTCCGCCGAAGCCCATCGGCACACCGAAACGCTGGGTGGTGCCGACGGCGATGTCCGCGCCCAGTTCGCCGGGCGGGGTGAGCAGCGTGAGGGCGAGCAGGTCGGCGGCGACGGTGACCAGGGCGCCGAGTTCGTGCGCCCGGTCGATCACCGGCTTGATGTCGCGGACGGCGCCGGAGGCACCCGGGTACTGGATCAGGACACCGTTGATCTCCCGCTCGGCGACCTCGGCCGGGATGCCCTCGCTCAGGTCGGCGACGACGACCTCGACACCGGTGGGCTCCGCACGGGTCTGTATCACGGCGACGGTCTGCGGCAGGGCGTCCGCGTCGACCAGGAAGAGGCCCTTCTTGTTCCTGCCCATGCGCCGGGAGAGCGCCATGGCCTCGGCGGCAGCGGTGCCCTCGTCGAGCAGCGAGGCACCGGAGGTGGGCAGGCCGGTCAGCTCGGCGACCATCGTCTGGAAGTTCAGCAGGGCCTCGAGACGGCCCTGGGAGATCTCCGGCTGGTACGGCGTGTACGCCGTGTACCAGGCCGGGTTCTCCATGACGTTGCGCAGGATGACCGGCGGGGTGAAGGTGCCGTAGTAGCCGAGGCCGATCATGGAGTCGAGGACCTGGTTGCGGTCGGCCAGGGAGCGCAGCTCGGCCAGCACCTCGGCCTCGGAGCGCGCGCCCGGCAGTTCGAGCGCGTCGGCGTTCTTGATCACATCCGGTACGGCCGCGGCCGTCAGTTCGTCGAGCGAACCGTAACCGACCTGCGCGAGCATCTTGGCCCGGGCCTCGTGGTCGGGGCCGATGTGGCGCTGCTCGAAGGGCATGGCCTGTTCGAGTGCGGAGAGCGGAGTGCGAGGGGCGGTCATTGCGGAGGCCTCCTGGTCTGACGACCTTCGAGGGGCACCACGGCGCGGGTACCCGGACGGCCTCCCCCTCTGTCATCTCAACCTGAGAGCTTCGCCGGGCGGGCCCGAGGGCGCTCCCGGCTTTCACCGTCGGTGAGAGCGGAAGCCGTCGACACCCGCCCTGCTTTCCAGAGTGACCTCGTCCGTGCGGTACGTGAGCCTGAGAGATTCCGGGGAGGATTTGCTCCTTCGGCGCCTCCGATGGTGTCCGGAGGACTCTCCCGCGCGGGGTCAGCAGCCGTTTGCCAGCGTACCAGCGAGGTCGCCGCACGGACCTCGAGTGGCCGACCGCCCACATGTGCTCTTTTGTAGTACTTACGGATGATTAGGCGGCTGGTGTGCGAGCCCAGTGCGACCAAGTGGAGGGCCCCGTGCGTACTGACATCGATCCGCGGAACCTGATCGGCCGCAAGGCGTTCGACCGCGACGGCACCAGGATCGGCACCGTGGACGAGGTCTACCTCGACGATGCCACCGGCGCCCCGGAGTGGGCGGCCATACGAACCGGTCTCTTCAGCAGGGACGCCTTCGTCCCCCTGGAGCCCAGCGACCTGGTCGACGGCACCCTGCGGGTGCCCTTCGACCGGTCCCTGATCAAGGAGGCGCCCGACTTCGGCGTCGGCCGTCACCTCTCGCCGGAACAGGAACTCCAGCTCTACCACCACTACGGCCTGGACGTGGCGGCCCCTCCCCCGCCCCCCGACCACGACTTCGGCAAGCTGGCCGGCAAGGGCAACGACGACAGCTGACGCACCGCCCGCCCTCTCCGGCACCCTCCGCTAACCGGCCACCGGCCTCGCGGGACCTTCCGGGCCGGTGTCCGCCGCCGTGGCCGCGGACCGGCTCTCACCGGGTCTTCGGATGGGGGGAGCGACCAGCGGCAGGGGATCCGCCGGGGTCAGCTCCGGGTCGTCCACCGGAAAGGTCCGCACCCGGCCCACCTCCGAGTACGGCGTCTCGAACCGCACGGTGACCCGCCCGAGGCCGCTGCCCTGCACCCACCCGTGACCATGCTCCGCGTGCCGCACGTCATGCCCGGACGGCCATCTGCGCTCGGCGGGCGGCAGGCGGTGATCCTCGGCGGGCTCCGTCTCGCTCTCCTCGGCCGGTGCCTCGGCGGCATCCCCCGCCGCCTGCGCGAACAGGTCCTCCTGTGTGTAGTCGGCGAGCCCGCTGACCCCCACCCCGAGCAGCCGCACACCGCCCGTGGTGTCCACCGAGTCCAGCAGTCTGGCGGCTGCCTCCCGCACCACCCCCGGGTCGTCGGTGGGCCCGCGCAGCGTCTCGGAGCGCGTCAGCGTCGAGAAGTCGTATCTGCGCACCTTGAGCGCGATCGTCCGCCCGGACAGTCCGGACGCCCGCAGCCGCCGCACGCACCGGTCCGCCAGCCGCCCCACCTCGACGCCCACCCGCACCCGGTCGTGGATGTCCACGTCGTAGGTGTCCTCGACCGACACCGACTTGGTCTCCCGCTCGGACACCACGGGCCGCTCGTCGCGCGCCAGCGCCATGGCGTGCAGGGCGTGGCCGTGCGCCTTGCCCAGCAGCCGCACCAGCTCGTCCTCGCCCGCCCCGGCGATCTCGCCTACCGTCGTGATCCCCGCCCGCCGCAGATGGTCTCCCGTGGCCGGCCCCACCCCGGGCAGCGTCCGCACGGTCATCGGCTCCAGCATGGCCCGCTCCGTCCCCGGCGGGATGAGCACCAGTCCGTCGGGCTTGGCCTCCTCCGAGGCGATCTTGGCGAGCATCTTGGAGGCGGCCAGCCCCACGGACCCGGTGAGGCCGGTCACGCTACGGATGTCCGTGCGCAGCTTCGCCCCGGCCAGCCGCGCCGATCGCGCGTCCCAGGCCGTCCCACCGGCCTCCAGGTCCACGAAGGCCTCGTCCAGGCTCAGCGGCTCCACCAGCGGCGACAGCTCCCGCAGCAGCCGCATCACCTGCTCGCTGATCGAGCGGTAGAGCTCGAAGCGCGGAACGAGGTAGGCGGCATGGGGCGCGAGCCGACGGGCCTGTCCCATGGGCATCGCGGAGTGCACCCCGAAAACCCGCGCCTCGTACGAGCAGGTGGCGACCACTCCGCGTGGTCCGAGGCCGCCCACCACCACGGCCTTCCCGCGCAGGCTCGGCTTGGACGCCTGCTCCACCGAGGCGAAGAAGGCATCCATGTCGAGATGCAGGATCGTGGGCGCGGTTCTCACATCTCCGATGCTGCCCTACGCCACTGACAATGCCGCCCTCGCCGGTGGGGCGACACCGGCGGCGCGGCGGTGTTCAGACGGCTCTGTTCCGCCGCCGCGCCAGCTCGTCCGCGGGATTGTGCCCGACCAGGGTCTCCCCGGTGTCGATCCGCTCCCCGTGCAGCTGGGACAGGGCGCTCTCCACGTCCCGCCACACCACGCCGACGGCGATCCCGAAGATGCCCTGGCCGCCCTGGAGCAGGGCGTGCACCTCGTCGGGAGAGCCGCACTCGTAGACGGTGGCGCCGTCGCTCATCAACGTCATCCGCTCCAGATCCCGAAAGCCGCGCTCCCCCAGGTGCTGGACGGCGGTGCGGATGTTCTGCAGGGACACACCGGTGTCCAGGAAGCGCTTGACGATCTTCAGTACGACCACGTCGCGGAAGCTGTACAGGCGCTGCGTCCCGGATCCGTGCGCGGGCCGCACGCTGGGCTCGACGAGGCCCGTGCGCGCCCAGTAGTCGAGTTGCCGGTAGGTGATGCCGGCGGCCGCACAGGCCGTCGGCCCGCGGTAGCCGATCTGCTCGGACGTCATGGACGTCGCCCCTCCGCTGGTCGGCACGGCTGCCGGTCGCTGCGGACCGGGATCGGCCGTGACACCGTGCTGGGGACGGCCCCCGCTCGCGCCGAACCGAGACCCCGGGGGAGGGTACGGACCGCCTGCCCCGAGGCTGTGCCCGGGACCACCCCCAGCCGTACCGTCGCCGCTGATTCTCACGCCGACCTCCGTCCTTGACCTGCCTCCTCGAAGGTAGGCAGTCACCAAGGGTGCGTCAACGATCGCCACACTCGGCACGCCGAGTGATAATCACCCTACGAGTGGTTTCCCGTGCCCGGAAGCGGGGAACGGCTAGCCGAATGTGCTCTGGCGGAGCCGGGCGTCGCGCGCAGCCCGCCTCGGCCCGCGCCTCTCGCGGCCGCGTCTCCCCCGGCCATGTGCCTCACTGGTTGCTGGTCCCGAAGTCCTCGGGCGAGATCTGGTCGAGGAACTCGCGGAACTTCTCCACCTCGTCCTCCTGCTCGTCCGGGATCGCGATGCCGGCGTCGTCGAGAACCGTGTCACTGCCGTAGATCGGCGTACCGGTGCGCAGGGCCAGCGCTATGGCGTCGGACGGCCTGGCGCTGACCTCGACGCCGCTCGCGAAGACCAGCTCGGCGTAGAAGACCCCGTCACGCAGGTCGGTGATGCGCACTTCCGTGAGCTCCTGGCCGACGGCTTCCAGCACGTCCTTGAACAGGTCGTGGGTCAGCGGCCGTGCGGGAGCCATGCCCTGCTGGGCGAAGGCGATCGCCGTCGCCTCCCCCGGTCCGATCCAGATGGGAAGGTAACGGTCGCCGCCCACCTCGCGCAGTAGCACGATCGGCTGGTTGGAGGGCATCTCGACCCGGACACCTACGACATCGAGCTCGTTCACACAGCAACCCTAGGCCGTGCCCCGGACGTTTGGGTAGTCGGGCCGGGATCGGGTGGGCGATCCGGGTCTTCGAACAGGCCGGTTTCAGGGCAGCCGCACGCCGAGGGCGGTCTGTACCAGTGCCGCGTGCAGCTTCACCGCCAGCCCCGCCAGCTCCTTGGTCCGGGCTTCGGCGTGTGCCCTGGTCTGGGGGTTGCGGTGACGCCTCAGCGGCGCCACCACCTGGTCCACGAGTCCGGCCTCCCGGTCGGCGGCGGCCTTCATCACCCGCAGGTGCCGCGGCTCGATCCCGAACCGCCCCAGCTGCACCACCAGCGACGCCACGGTGACCGCCTCGGCGTCGTACGCCCCGTCGGGCAGCGGCGAGAGGAGCCCGTAGGACTCCCACTCCCTCAGCTCCTGATCGCCGACTTCGGCTGTGGCCAGCAGCTCGTCCCGCCCGATCCGGGCCACCGTGGGGCTCTCGGCGGGCTCGGGCGCGGCCTCCCCGTCCCGCTGCCGGCCGACCCTCGGCAGGGCCACGGCCTCGCCGCGCTCCACGGCGTCCAGATGCTCGCGGATCACCTTGAGCGGCAGGTAGTGGTCCCGCTGCATACGCAGCACCTCACCGAGGCGCTCGACGTCGCGTGCGCTGAACTTGCGGTACCCGGCCGGGGTCCGCCGCGGCTCGACGAGGCCCTCCGACTCCAGGAAGCGAATCTTGGAGATGGTGATGTCGGGGAACTCGTCACGCAGCGCGTTCAGCACTGCGCCGATGCTCATCAGCCCACTGTCCGTGGCGGCGGCGCCTTGCCCGGCACCGCCGCTCGGTGTTCGAAGCATGGACCTTCCCTGGAGGTTCCCCGGGCGGGCGGCCCGGGGGCGGGTCAGTAACCCCGCTGGCTCGCGTAGAAGACCAGCCGGTACTTGCCGATCTGCACCTCGTCACCGTTCGACAGGGCGACCTGGTCGATGCGCTCCCGGTTGACGTACGTGCCGTTCAGGCTGCCGACGTCGGCGACCGTGAAGGAACCGTCCGGACCGCGGCGGAACTCCACGTGCCGGCGCGAGACCGTCACGTCGTCCAGGAAGATGTCGCTCTGCGGGTGACGCCCGGCGGTGGTCAGCTCGCCGTCCAGCAGGAAGCGGCTGCCCGAGTTCGGACCACGCCGCACGACCAGAAGTGCGGAGCCCAGCGGCAGCGCGTCCACGGCGGCCTGCGCCTCGGGGGAGAGCGCCGGCATCGCAGTCTGGCCGGTGACCTCGGCGTCGTACGCCTCAAGACCGGAGATGGAGATCGTGGAGGTCGTCTCGGACGCACGCTCCGGGACCGCCCCGGCACGCAGCGGAGCGCCGCAGTTGGAGCAGAAACGGCTGTTCTCCGCGTTGCGGTTGCCGCACCTCGTACAGACCAGGGCCGACATGGACGGATCCTCCTGCCGCGGCTGCCCCGCCGGGGCGTTCGACGCGTACGGGTCGGGAGTGAACCCTCCACCCGGACCTGAGGCTGAGGGCTGGCCGAAACCTATGCCGCCGGACTGCGCAGGGTCAACAGACGGCGCGCCCTGACCACCGGAAGTGCCACCGCCCGGACCAGCCACCTGGTCCCGGAACATCGGGCGTCGGCCCTCCGCGTCGGGCTGCGCGCGATGGCGAGCGGTCGCGTTGTCGCTGCCCTCTCGCGCGCTCTTGCCGAACAACTTCGCAAACAACTTCACGGGCGATTCCCCTTGACCGAAACAGACCCGCCCGTGGGGCAGGACGAACCCTTACTGAACGCACTGGCCGACCCGGACACCTTCACAACGTCCGTCTCCACCAGACAGTTTCCACCACGCACCACCCAATCGGTGCGCCGACCCCCCGCAACCTCATGCCCTGGCCGGACGCCCGCCATGCACCGCCGGTTCACTGGGAGGACGACCGAGCGTAGTCAGGCCGCTTCGCCGGTCGCAAGGCGTCCACGATGATCTTGGTCGACCGCTCAACAGTAACGGTGGCCTGTTCCTTCTCCAGAGTCTGCACAACGCCTCCAGGAATGTTGAGAGCCGGTTCGAGGTCCTGCGGCTTGCCGATGACCTGGAAACGATAAGGCGCGTTGATCTTGTTCCCGTCCACGCTCACGGACTTGCCGGAGTCCGCGAGGTACGTGCCCGCGACGATTCGTACACCATTCACCTGGATCGCCTCGGCACCCGCCGCGCGCAGCTCCTGGATCGCGTCGAGCAGCATGTCCGCCTCGACCGTCCCCTTCGTGTCCTCGATGGTCACCGTGATGCCGGGCCCCTGCGCGGCCACGGTGCCCGCGAGAATGCCCAGTTGCCGCTCCTTCTCAAGCGTCTGCTTGCGGGCCTCCTCCGCCTGGTCGGAGCTGTTCTCCAGCTCGTCGCGCTGCTTCTCGAGGCCCTGCTTCTCGTCCTCAAGACGCTCAGTACGGTCGTCCAGTTCATCGAGGATGCGGACGAGATCCTCCTGCCGGGCGCCACGCAGCGCGCTGTCGCTGTCACTGTTGGAGGCGACCTGGACCGCGAGGCCGAACCCGAGCCCGAACAGGAGCAGAGCGACGATGAGTTGGGCCCGCGTCAGGCGCGGCGGCCACAGTCCCTTCAGGAGCCGCTGCCTGCCGGTCAGTCCGTCGCCCACCGGCTGGGCGTCCTGCGCGGCGTGGCCTGCCGGGGCGCCCGCGGCCGGGGAGCCGGAGGGCGCCACATCGTCGGGCAGTTCCTCGCGCAGCCTGTTCTCGGGCTGCTCGCCGTGCTCGTTCATCGGCCTCACGCCCGGAAGACGTGGCGTCGGATCGCCGCGGCGTTGGAGAAGATGCGGATGCCGAGGACGACCACGACTCCGGTGGACAGCTGGGCGCCGACGCCCAGCTTGTCGCCCAGGAACACGATCAGAGCGGCCACGACCACGTTCGACAGGAACGACACCACGAAGACCTTGTCGTCGAAGATGCCGTCGAGCATGGCCCGCACACCGCCGAAGACGGCGTCCAGCGCCGCCACGACGGCGATCGGCAGATACGGCTCCACGGCCGCCGGCACCTCGGGCCGGACCAGCAATCCGGCCACGACTCCCACGACGAGGCCCAGTACGGCGATCACGATGTGCCCTTCCCGGTTATCGGCTGTGCTGTACGTACGATCACACTCGGTGCGGCCGGCAGCTCAAGATCGTCCGCGACGGAGATGGCGGTCCGGATGCCGTAGCTCTCCTGCAGGGCATGCAGGTAGAGCCCGTCGGCACTGTCCTGGAACGCGGCGCTCAGCCGCTCGCCGTCCCCCACCGCGAGCACCGTGTACGGCGGCACCAGCGGCCTGTTGTCCACCAGTATCGCGTCACCGGCGGCCCTGATCGCGGACAGCGCCGTCAGACGCTGTCCGTTGATGGAGATCGCCTCGGCGCCCGACTCCCACAGCCCGTTGACCACGCGCTGCATGTCGCGGTCCCGGACCCGGCCCGTGTCGGAGAATCCTGAGGTCCCGCGCGGCTGCCCGTCACCGCCCGTGCCCACGTCCTTGGCGTCGTTCACCATGAGCTTCACACCCGGGCCGTGCACCTCGGCCGCGCCCGACAGGATGCCCACCAGGTCGGACCGATCGCTGTCGCCGCTCTGCGCCAGCGCCTCACGCCTGCGCGTGTCCACGTCGTCGCGCAGCTCGTCGACGCTCTTCTCGAGCTTGTCGGCCGCCGAGGTCTCCCCCTCTATGCGGTCGACGAGTTCTTCGCGCTCCTTGGCGACGACGGGAGCGGCGACCCGTGCCTGGGCGGCGCCGACCGTCACGACCAGGGCCGCCAGCACGAGGCCGGCCGCCAGTCCGAGCTTGGCGCGCAGCGTCTTGGGCATACCGCCGCTGCCGTCGGCCTTCTTCCGCGCGGCGGCCTCTGCGTATCCGTCGTCGAGGCTGTGGTCCATGACACTGGTGAGCAACGACATGGACGCGTCCGGACGCGGGGGCAGCGTGGATGTGCTCCGAACGGGGGGTGGCTGCGGCATGCCGCACATCGTCGCACGCCACTGCCCCTACCTCCGAACGGCCCAGCGGCGTGCCGGACAGGCCCCCTTGGGGACACTTGTCCGGCACCCACGCGTGCGGTGTGTGCTACCGGCCCGCGCTGTCCACCACCGCTGACCACTCGTCCAGCAGCGCCTGAGCGGAGGCGTCGTCGGGGCCCTCGGCCCACAGGTGCGTGACCGCCTCGGCCGGGTCCGGCAGGACCATGACCCAGCGCCCGTCGGTCTCCACCACGCGTACCCCGTCCGTGGTGTCCACGAAGCGGTCCCCGGCCGCCTCGACGACCCGCCGCATCACCAGGCCCTTGACGGCCCACGGAGTGGCCAGGTCACGCTTGAGGACGTGGGCACGCGGGATCCGCGCGTCGATCTGGCTCAGCGTGAGCTGCGTGCGCGCGACGAGCCCGATCAGCCGTACGAAGGCCGCCGTGCCGTCGTAGACACTGCTGAACTCGGGGACGATGAAGCCGCCCTTGCCGTCACCGCCGAAGATCGCCCCTTCCTCGCCGCCGACCCGCGTCAGATCGTCGGGCGAGGTGGTCGTCCACTCGACCTGGGTGCCGTGGTAGGCCGCGACCTGCTCGGCGATCCTCGTGGTCGTCACCGGCAGTGCCACCCGGCCGCTGCGCCGCTCGGCCGCGATCAGGTCCAGCATCACCAGCAGCGCCCGGTCGTCCTCGATGATGCGACCCTTCTCGTCGACGAGCGAGAGCCGCTCACCGACCGGGTCGAACCGCACACCGAAGGCCGCCCGCGAGGACGCCACGATCTCCCCGAGGCGTACCAGGCCCGAACGCCGGATGTCCGCCGACTCGGTCGGCCTGGACTCGTCGAGACCGGGATTGATGGTCAGCGAGTCGACGCCCAGCTTGCCCAGCAGACTGGGCAGGACCAGCCCCGCACTCCCGTTGGAGGCGTCCACGACCACCTTGAGCCCGGACTCGGCGATCCCCGTGATGTCGACGTTGCGCAGCAGCGACCCGGTGTACGAGTCGAACACGCTGGACGGGAAGTGCAGGTCCCCGATCTCCCCGGGGAACGCCCGCCGGTACTCCTGCCGCGCGAAGACCCGGTCCAGCTTCCGCTGGCTCCCCTGGGACAGATCGGCGCCCTGGCCGTCGAGGAACATGATGTCGACCGAGTCCGGCACCCCAGGCGTGGTCCGGATCATGATTCCACCGGCGCTGCCCCGCGCGGTCTGCTGCCGCGCCACGGGCAGCGGTACGTTCTCCAGGTCGCGTACGTCGATGGCGCTGGCCTGCAGCGCGGAGATCACCGCCCGCTTCAGCGCACGGGCACCGCGGGAGTGGTCGCGGGCCGTGGTGACGGTGGAGCCCTTCTTGAGGGTCGTCGCATAGGCGCCGGCCAGTCTGACGGCGAGTTCCGGCGTGATCTCGACGTTCAGGATGCCGGAAACCCCGCGGGCACCGAACAGGTGCGCCTGGCCGCGGGACTCCCAGATGACGGAGGTGTTGACGAAGGCACCGGCCTCGATGGTCTTGAACGGGTAGACCCGCACATTCCCCTGGATGATCGATTCTTCACCGACCAGGCACTCGTCGCCGATGACCGCGCCGTCCTCGATCCGCGCGGCACGCATGATGTCGGTGTTCTTGCCGACCACGCAGCCCCGCAGATTGCTGTGCGGTCCGACGTACACGTTGTCGGCCACGACGGCCCTGTGCAGGAAGGCGCCGCTCTTGACGACGACGTTCGACCCGATGACCGTGTGTTCCCGGATTTCGGCGCCGGCCTCGACCTTGGCATAGTCGCCGATGTACAGGGGCCCGCGGAGCACGGCGTCGGGATGCACTTCCGCACCCTCGGCCACCCAGACGCCGGGAGAGATCTCAAAGCCGTCGATGTCGACGTCGACCTTGCGTTCCAGAACGTCGGCCTGAGCCTTCACATAGCTTTCGTGAGTGCCGACGTCCTCCCAGTAGCCCTCGGCGACATAGCCGTAGACGGGCTTGCCTTCCTTCATCAGCTGCGGGAAGACGTCGCCGGACCAGTCCACGGGCACATCGGGATCGACGTAGTCGAAGACCTCGGGCTCCATGACGTAGATGCCGGTGTTCACGGTGTCCGAGAAGACCTGGCCCCACGTGGGCTTCTCCAGGAAGCGCTCGACCTTGCCCTCTTCGTCGACGATGGTGATGCCGAATTCCAGGGGGTTGGGCACGCGTGTCAGACACACGGTGACGAGCGAGCCCTTTTCCTTGTGGAAATTGATCAGGTCGGTGAGGTCGAAGTCGGTCAGGGCGTCGCCGGAAATGACGAGGAAGGCATCGTCCTTCAACGCCTCCTCGGCGTTCTTGACGCTTCCGGCGGTACCGAGTGGCTTCTCCTCATTGGCATAGGTGAGCTCCATTCCGAGCTCTTCGCCGTCACCGAAGTAGTTCTTGACCAGCGAGGCCAGGAACTGCACGGTCACGACCGTCTCATTGAGCCCATGCCTTTTGAGCAGCCGCAGAACGTGCTCCATGATCGGCCGGTTGGCCACCGGCAGGAGCGGTTTGGGCATGCTTGAGGTCATGGGACGAAGGCGCGTGCCTTCGCCTCCAGCCATCACGACGGCCTTCATGTCGGAAGCGTCCTCCTCTGAGAGATGACGGTATGGCCGACTTCACCTGTCCAGGGTCCCGCACTTTTCCAGAGTGGGCCATCCGGCCACCGGGACCACACAATCAGCGAGTTCAATCGGCTGCGGAGTCCGCACGAACGAGGCGGCGGACCTGAACCACATAGAGAACACCTGCCCACCAGTACAGGGTTGTACCCCATCCGGCGAACGCCCATCCGAAAACAGCGGCGAGTGACGCGATCCATCCGCTGCCGTCGCTGAGCAGCAGCAGGGGGAAGGCGTACATGAGGTTGAACGTGGCGGCCTTGCCCAGGAAGTTCACCTGGGGCGGTGGATACCCGTGACGCCTGAGGACGCCGACCATCACCAGCAGCATCGCTTCCCGGGCGAGCAGTACCAGGGTCAACCAGAGCGGGAGAATCTCGCGCCAGGTGAGGCCCACCAGCGTCGAAAGAATGTAGAGGCGGTCGGCCGCGGGGTCCAGGAGCCGCCCGAGGCTGCTGATCTGGTTCCAGCGCCGTGCGAGCTTTCCGTCCAGGTAGTCGCTGACCCCGCTCAGGGCCAGTACCGACAGCGCCCAGCCGTCGCTCTCGGGCCCGCCGAACTCGGGCCTGAGGATCAGCCACAGGAAGAGGGGTACGCCGGCGAGGCGCGCCATGCTGAGGATGTTCGGGATGGTGAGGACCCGGTCGGTCTGCACGCGGGTCTCCTGGACCTCCACGCGGGGGCCTCCTGGGGTGAATGAGCCGATGATGCCCACTGACCCTACCTCAACGCAAAAAAGCTCCGGCTCTCGGGCTGCGTGCCCAAGAGCCAGAGCTCTAAAAGGAGTTCGGCGGCGTCCTACTCTCCCACAGGGTCCCCCCTGCAGTACCATCGGCGCTGTAAGGCTTAGCTTCCGGGTTCGAAATGTAACCGGGCGTTT
>NZ_JBICYB010000012.1:8526-207494 GCF_043200575.1 Streptomyces sp. NPDC048392 | reverse complement strand
CATCGGGGACACCGGCCGCCGACCAGCCCGAGTATGCCGAAGCCCGCGCACACCAGCCCCATGACCTGCAACTTCACGATGCACACCACTCACTGGGTGAGCGCCCTCAGAGGAGTGAATGGATCCGCAGGCAGGCGGACCCGGGGCGCACCCCCCAAACGGCGCCACGGGACTTGTCAACTCGCCTCATCCAAACAACAGTTCCCACACCTGTCCACCTGATCAAAAAGGACGATCACCGTGATTAGCGAGCGAATCGGTCCTCTCGCCTCACGCGCCGTACCGCTCCCGCAGCTCCACCTTGCGCACCTTTCCCGAGACGGTCATCGGGAAGGAGTCCAGGAGCTGGAGGCGGCTGGGCACCTTGTAGTGGGCGAGCCGCCCGTCGCAGTACGCCCGAAGCTCCTCCAGCGTGAGCGGGTCGGCGGCGTCGCGCGGGACGACGCAGGCCAGCACCTCCTCGCCGTAGCGCTCGTGGGGCACGCCGACGACCTGGACGTCCGCGATCTTCGGGTGGGCGTACAGGAACTCCTCGACCTCGCGCGGGTAGACGTTCTCGCCACCCCGGATGATCATGTCCTTGATGCGGCCGACGATCTCGACGTACCCGTCCTCGCGCATCACCGCGAGGTCGCCGGTGTGCATCCAGCGGCCCGGGTCGATGGCCTCGGCGGTCTTCTCGGGCTCCTCCCAGTAGCCGAGCATCACGCTGTAGCCGCGGGTGCGCAGTTCGCCGGTGCCGCCGCGCGGCACGGTCACGCCGGTGACCGGGTCGACGACCTTGACCTCGATGTGGGGCAGGACGCGGCCGACGGTGCCGGTGCGGTGTTCGAGGTCGTCGTCCATGCGGGTCTGCAGGGAGACCGGGGAGGTCTCGGTCATGCCGTAGCAGATGGAGACCTCCTCCATGTGCATCTCGGCGACCACCCGCTTCATCACCTCCACCGGGCAGGGCGAGCCCGCCATGATGCCGGTGCGCAGGGAGGTGAGGTCGTAGGAGGCGAAGCCGGGCAGGTTCAGCTCCGCGATGAACATGGTCGGGACCCCGTACAGGGACGTGCACCGCTCCCGCTGCACCGCCTCAAGCGTGGCCGCCGGGTCGAAGGACGGGGCGGGGATGACGATGCAGGCCGCGTGGGAGGTGGCTCCCAGGTTGCCCATGACCATGCCGAAGCAGTGGTAGAAGGGGACCGGCAGGCACACCCGGTCCTGCTCGGTGTAGGCGACCGTGCGGCCCACCCAGTAACCGTTGTTGAGGATGTTGTGGTGGGAGAGGGTGGCGCCCTTCGGGAAGCCGGTGGTGCCCGAGGTGTACTGGATGTTGACCGGGTCGTCACAGCTCAGCTCGGCCGCGATCGCCCCGACCCGCTCCCGCGGCACCGACACGGCGCCCGCCGTCAGCGCGTCCCAGGACGGGTCGCCGATGTAGACGGTCTCGCGCAGCGCGGGGCACCGGCCGCGGACCTCCTCCACGATCGCCCGGTAGTCGCTGCTCCTGTGGGTGCGGGAGGCGACGAGCAGGCTGATGCCGGACTGCTTGAGGACGTACTCCAACTCGTGTGCCCGGTAGGCGGGGTTGACGTTCACCATGACGACACCGATGCGGGCGGTGGCGTACTGGACGAGGACCCACTCGGGGCAGTTGACCGCCCAGATGCCGACCCGGTCGCCCTTGGCGACGCCTTTCGCCAGCAGCCCCCGCGCCACCTCGTCGACCGCGGCGCCGAACTCGGCGTAGGTCCAGCGTCGCCCGGACGGCACGTCAACGAGGGCCTCGCGGTCCGGGTGGGCGGCGACCGCGCGGTCGAGGTTGGCGCCGATGGTGTCGCCGAGGAGCGGGGTGGTGCTGGTGCCGTGCGCGTAGGAGAGCGCGGTCATCGGAAGTCCTCCTCGCGGTACTCGTCCGCGGAACCGGCCGCCGTGGCCTCGCGCAGCTCGACGCGGCGGATCTTGCCGGAGACGGTCTTGGGCAGCTCGCCGAACTCCAGGCGGCGCAGGCGCTTGTAGGGGGCGAGTGTGTCGCGGGAGTGCTCGAAGAGCACCTTCGCGGTGTCCGGGCCTGGCTCCCAGCCGGCCGCCAGCACGATGTACGCCTTCGGCACGGCGAGGCGCAGTTCGTCCGGGGCCGGCACGACCGCCGCCTCGGCGACCGCCTCGTGCTCCAGCAGCGCGCTCTCCAGCTCGAAGGGGGAGATCTTGTAGTCGGACGCCTTGAAGACGTCGTCGCTGCGGCCGACGTAGGTCAGGTAGCCGTCGGCGTCGCGGGAGCCGATGTCGCCGGTGCGGTAGTAGCCGCCGGCCATCGCCTCGGCGGTGCGGTCGGGGTCGCCGTGGTAGCCGGTCATCAGGCCGACGGGGCGGGCGGACAGGTCCAGGGCGATCTCGCCCTCCTCGGCGCCGGGCGCGCCGGTGACCGGGTCGAGGAGTTCGACGCGGTAGCCGGGGCTGGGGCGGCCCATGGAGCCGGTCTTCAGCACCTGGCCGGGGCTGTTGGAGACCTGGACGGCGGTCTCGGTCTGTCCGAAGCCGTCCCTGACGGTCACGCCCCAGGAGCGGCGGACCTGTTCGATCACCTCGGGGTTGAGCGGCTCACCGGCGGCGACGGCCTCGCGCGGCGGGGTGGCGAGCTGCGTCAGGTCGGCCTGGATGAGCATCCGCCACACGGTGGGCGGGGCGCAGAAGGTGGTCACCCCGGCCCGGTCCATCTCGGCCATCAGCCGGGCCGGGTCGAACCGGGTGTAGTTGTGCAGGAAGACGGTCGCCTCGGCGTTCCACGGCGCGAACAGGTTGGACCAGGCGTGCTTGGCCCAGCCGGGCGAGGAGATGTTGAGATGGACGTCGCCGGGCTTCAGGCCGATCCAGTACATGGTCGCCAGGTGTCCGACCGGGTAGGACACGTGGGTGTGCTCGACCAGTTTGGGGCGGGCGGTGGTGCCCGAGGTGAAGTACAGCATCAGCGGGTCGTCGGCGGCGGTGGGGCCGTCCGGGGTGAAGGCGTCGGAGGCGGTGTACGCGTCCTCGTAGGACCGCCAGCCGGGCGCCGTCGCCGTGCCGCCGCCGACCGAGACGCGCGTGTAGTCGCCGGGCACGTCGGCGAACTTGCCGGTGTCCTCGCCGCGCACGACCACGTGCCGCACCCGGCCCCGGTCGACGCGGTCGCGCAGGTCGGCGGGGCCGAGCAGTGTGGTGGCCGGGATGACGACGGCGCGCAGCTTCATCGCGGCGAGCGCGGTCTCCCACAGCTCGACCTGGTTGCCGAGCATGACGAGGACGCGGTCCTCCGGGCCGACGCCCCAGGCGCGCAGGCGGTTCGCGACGCGGTCGGAGCGGGCCGACATCTCGGCGAAGGAGACCCGGACCTCGGAGCCGTCCTCCTCGACGATGTGCAGCGCGGTGCGCCCGTTGCCCTCGGCGATGACGTCGAACCAGTCCAGCGCCCAGTTGAAGTTCTCGGGGCGGGGCCAGGTGAAGCCCTGGTGGGCGGCGGTGTAGTCCTCGCGGTGTTCCAGCAGGAAGTCCCGTGCGCTGCGGAACAGCTCCGTGGCCGTCGTCATCTGTCCTCCTCGGTGCCGGACCTTGCCGGGCGGCTCTGTGCCATCGTGTAATCCGTGATGTGGGTCTCACTACCCCCGAACGGGGGTGTGCGTGGCTGGACGGGCGCGAGGAGGGCGGAACGAGTGGCGGTGGACGCGGCGGAGATCCGCGGCGCGCTGGTGCGGCTGCGGCGGACTACCGGGCTGCCGGTGGCCTTCGGCGGGCTCCTGGAGCCCGGGCGGCGCCAGGTGCGGATCAGCGAGCTGAGCGGTACGGCCACGGCCGCGCTCAGCGCCCTCGCGGTGACCTCCGGCAACGGCCTGGGCGGCAGGGCGGTGGCGCTGTCGCGGCCGTGCGCCGTGACGGACTACTCCGTCTCCCGGCAGATCAGCCACGAGTACGACCTGCCCGTCGCCGCCGAGGGACTGCGTTCGGTGCTGGCGGTGCCGGTGGTGGTACGGCGCCGGGTGCGAGGCGTGCTGTACGGCGCCCTGCGCACGGCCCAGCCGCTGGGCGACCGCACGCTGAGCGCGGCCATGGCGGCGGCGCGGGACGCGGAGCAGGCGCTGGTGCTGCGGGACGAGGCGGACGAGCTGCTTGCGGCGGCCTCGCCGCGGCCGGCACCCGCGGCCGCGCACGATTCGGCGGGCGCCGCGGCCTGGGAACAGGTGCGCGAGGCGCACGCGGCGCTGCGGGCGCTGGCGCCCAGGATCACGGACCCGGCGCTGCGGGACGAGCTGCTGCGCGCGTGCGGCCTGCTGGCGGCGGGCAACGCGCCCGCCGCTCGTCCACGGCTGGCGCCGCGCGAGGTGGACGTGCTGGCCTGCGTGGCCGCGGGGGCGACGAACGGGGCGGCGGCCGAGCGGCTCGGGGTCGGCCCGGAGACCGTCAAGAGCTATCTGCGCTCGGCGATGCGCAAGCTGGGCGCCCGCACCCGTACCGAGGCCGTCGCGGCCGCCCGCCGGACGGGGTGGCTGCCGTAGAGGGCGGGCCGGGCGCCTCGGGCGCGGGGGGCCGGGCCGGGGATTTCTCGCCGGTGTTTTTTCGGCAGGCTCACGTTTGTTGTTCGGCTCACCTCGCCGTCGCTCCGTAAGGCAATGAGCCGTTGCCTAATATTGGCCCGGATTCGACACACGGAGGGGAGCGGTCACCGTGCCACGGGACTTCGCGGAGGCTTCCGGATGTCGCTCCGATCTGGTCATCGGGCGGGAGGAGTCGTTCGGCGCGGCGCGTGAGCAGCTTGCCCGGGGCGGCAGTGTGCTGCTGCACGGACCCGCCGGGATCGGAAAGTCGACGGTTCTGCGGACCCTGGCCGCGGAATATGCCCGCACGGCGCACACCGTGTTGCGCTGCTCGGCCACCGAGTCGGAATCGCACCTCCCCTTCCTCGCTCTCGCCGACCTCCTGGGCCCGGTCCTCGACGAGGTCTCCCGGGCGCTCCCCGCCGCCCAGCGCACCGCGCTGGAGTCGGCGCTCACCGGCCGCGGCGAGTCCACCCTCCAGCGCGACGGTCTCGCACTGCGCCTGGCCGTGCTGTCCGCGCTGCGCGCCCTCGCCGCCGAGGGGCCGGTCCTCGTCGTCGCCGACGACCTCCAGTGGCTCGATCCGGCCAGCGCGGAACTGCTCGGCTTCGCCGCCCGCCGCCTGGGCGACATCCCGGTACGGCTGCTGTGCGCGGTGCGCACCGAGGGGCCGGAGACGCAGGACGCGGAGTACGACCGCCAGCTGCGCGCCTCCCCGCCGGACACCCGCGCGGTACGCCTCGGTCCGCTGACCCGCGCGCAGGTGTCGACGCTGCTCGACGAACGCGGCTATGCGGGCCTGCATCGTTCCACGGTCCGCGACATCCACCGCACCAGCGGCGGCAACCCGCTGTTCGCGCTGGAACTGGGCCGGGCCCTGGCCGAGAGCCCCGCGGCACCGCGCCCGGGCGAGCCGCTGCCGGTGCCGACCTCGCTGCGCGCCCTGGTCCTGTCCCGACTGGAGATGCTGTCGGACGAGGCGCGCCGCACCCTCCTGGTGGCCAGCGCCGGCGCCCGGCCCACCCCGGCCCTGCTGCACGCGGCCGGCCGGGAGCACGCCGAGGCCGAGACCGCCCAGGCGGCGTCGCTGGGACTGCTGGCGACCGACCCCGAGGGTCCGACCGTGCGGTTCGCGCATCCGCTGATCTCGGCCGCGCTGTACGCCGAGGCCCCGGCACCGGAGCGGCGGGCCGCGCACGCCGCGCTGTCCACGGCCGCGTCCGACCCGATCGAGCGGGCCCGGCACCTGGCGCTGGCCACCACCGGCACCGACCCCCGGGTGGCGGCCCGGCTGGCCGAGGCCGCCGCGCTGGCCCGGGACCGCGGAGCGCCGTCGGTGGCCGCCTCGCTGGGGCTGCTCGCCGCCCGCCGCACCCCGGCGGACGGCACACCGGGGCCGGACGAGCGCCGGCTGGCTGCCGCCGAGGACGCGATCACCGCGGGCGAGCCCGACCTCGCCCGGGACGTCGCCCGCGAGGTGCTGACCCGGGCCACCGCGCCCGGCGAGCGGGTACGGGCCTGGATGGCGGTGATCGAGGCGGCCGGGCAGGCCATCGGCGAGGTCGACGCCGTCTTCCCGCAGGCTCTGGCCGACGCGGGTGACGACCCGCGGCTGCTCGCCCTGGTCCACTACCAGCTGGCCTGGCGCTCCCTGGTGGTCCAGGGCGACTTCGCCCAGGGCCGGGAGGAGGCCGCGCACGCGGCCCGGCTGGCGGCGCGGGCCGGGGACCGGCGCACCGAGCTGCTCGCGCTGGCGTTCCAGGCGCAGGCCGAGACGCTGATGGGCCATCCGGGCGCCCCGGCGACCATCCAGCGGGCGCTTGAGGAGCCGCAGGACCCGCGGGTGGCGTGCCATCACAACGGGGCCGGTTCCTCCCGGTTCCGGTGGCTGGTGATGAGCGACCGGCTGGCCGAGGCGCGGACCACCGTCACCGCGCTGCTGCGCGAGGTGCGCCGGCGCGGCATGGCCGAGAGCGAGGTCCACTACCTGCGTTTCCTCGCGGAGACCGAACTGCACTCCGGCCACTGCGGCCGGGCCCTCGAACTGTCCAGGGAAAGCCTGACCCTGGCGCACGACGCGGGCATCGGGGAGGGCGCGGGCGCGATGCAGGCCGCGCTCGCCGAGGCCGCGGGCGGCGACCCGGACCGGGCGCTGGAGCTGGCGCGGGAGGCGGTGCGGCGGGCGGAGGGGGACGGTGACGCCGTGTACCTGTCGCGGGCGCTGGCCGCGCTCGGTCACGCGAACCTGGTGGCGGGCGACGCGGCGGCGGCCGTACGGGCGCTGCGACGGGTGCGGGAGCTGGAGGCCGGCGCGGGCATCACCGACCCGGCGCGCGGCCGGTGGCAGGGCGATCTCGCGGAGGCGCTGGTGCGCACCGGCGAGCCGGCCGAGGCGCTGGACGTCATCGAGGTCACCCGGGCACACGCGCTGCGGCTCGGGCGCGGGAGCGTGCTCGCCGTGCTCGACCGGGCCGAGGCCCTGGTGCGGGCGGCACGGGGCGAACACCGGGCGGCCGTGATCCGGTTGACGTCGGCACGGGAGCGGCTCGCCGGGCTGGGGTTCGGCCTGGAGGAGGCGCGGGCGGTCCTCGCACTGGCCGAGCTGCACGCCGAACGGGCGGGACGGGCACCGGAGTCGGCGTCGTACGACGAGGCGGCGCGGTTGTTCCGGCGGTGCCGGGCGCTGCCCTGGCTGCGGCGGGTGGAGGCGGCCGTCGCGGCGCGGGCGGCCGGACCGCCCCCGCTGCGGGCCGTCGAGCCGGACGGCCTGGCGGGGCTCGCCTCGATGGAGCGTCAGGTGGCCGCGCTCGTCATGGAGGGCGCGACCAACCGGGAGATCGCCGCCCGGCTGTTCGTCAGCGTCAAGACCGTCGAGGCGACCCTGACCCGGGTCTACCGCAAACTCGGGATCCGGTCCCGGGTCGACATCGTCCGACTGGCGGCGGGCCGGCGGCCCGACTGAGAACGGCCGACCGACCCGACCACCGACGGCCAACCGACGACGGCCAAACGACGGCTGACGGCTGACGGCTGACGGCTGACGACGGACGACGGACGACGGACGGGTTTAGCGGCGGTAAACCGAGGGTTTTCCCTGCCCGACCCCCCCTAGGGTCTTCCCTCATTGGGTGGTCCGGACCGCCGGTTCTAGCGTGAACACGTGCCGCTCGCCCGGGCATACGGGGGTCTGTCCCGAGACTCCCCGTGCACCCCCCACGCCCGGGCGACCCCCCACCGGCAGCCCCTTGAGGAGACTCGTGTTCGGGCTCACTCGCTCCAGACCGACCCCCACCGCCCCGGCCACCGTGGGCGCCACCGCACCGCGGACCGCGACCGTGCCCCTCTTGGGCGACAGCGGCGGACCCCTGCTCGTCGGGGGCGTCCCGGCGGGGATCACCTCCAGAGGCGAGGGCTGTGCCCGAGCCTGTCGTCCGGGGCCCACTCCCGGCCGAGCACGTTCTCGGACCCGGTGACCGCGCAGGTCACCTCGTAGTCCGCCCCCGGACGGTGCCCTGATCTCCTGAGTATCCCTCAGGTGCAAGACCAGGGGGCGTTGCGAGCCTCCACGAGCGGCCCGCAACGCCCCCTCTCCAAGTGGCCTCTGCCGGTATCCAAGTGGCCTCTGCCCGCCCCTCGTCGACCCCTGCCGGCTGGCCCCCGAAACGGCACCCGGTCGGCCGCGTACGGTCCCGAGCGGAGGCCGTACGCGGTTTCGGCGTGCAGCGTCGCGAGCGCCGCCCGCCCTCGGCCACGACCTCGTCCCGGCGTTTCTCGGGTCCTGTCCGCCGTGCGTCCTCTGCGTCCTCGTCGTGGGATGCCCTGACCATCGCCCTGGCCCGCGCGACGCGCGACGCGGTGACCGCCGCCCGGTCCGGGTCCGGGACGGCGCCCGGGGCACGGGACTCGGGACACGGGACACGGGACACGGGACACGGGACACGGGACACGGGTGGCCGTCACGGACGCGGACGCGGACGTGCGCGGCGCCTTCGGGCCGGTGCTCGGGCGCTGACCGGACACCGGTGGTTGCCGGGCCGCCGGCGGGGCACCCGTGGGCACTGTGCACGGACGGGACAGGATTCTGGTGACCGGCTGGTTCAGCTTCCTGCACGGGGAGGCGACGGCCGGGGACGTGCTGGCGCTGGAGCGGGTGGAGCAGGTTCTGCGGGACGCGGGGGAGGCCTACGACGTCGTGTGGAGCCCCGGTTTCCGCGCCGACGGTACGCACTTCGAGGACGTGGACCCGGCGGCGTACTCGCGGCTGGTGTTCGTGTGCGGGCCGGCGCACGGACCGCAGGTCGAGGAGTTGCACCGGACCTTCGCCCACTGCGTCCGGATCGCCGTCGGCGTCTCCGTGGTCGATCCCGGCTCCCCGGCCGTCACCGGCTTCCACCGGGTGCTGGCCCGGGACGCCGCCGGAACCCGTCCCGGGCTGGACCTCGCGGCCCGCGCCCCTGAGCTTTCGCGCGTGCCCGTCGTCGGGGTGGTGCTCACCCACGGACAGCACGAGTACGGGGGGAAGCGGCGGCACGAGGAGGTCGCCGGAGTGCTGACGCGCTGGCTGGCCGACCGGGACTGTGCCCGGCTGGAACTCGAGACCCGGCTCGACGCGCGCGACTGGCGGCTGTGCGGCACCCCGGCCCAGCTGGAGGCCGTACTGGCCCGGCTCGACCTGGTCGTCACCGACCGGCTGCACGGGCTGGTCCTCGCGCTGCGGGCCGGTGTCCCGGTGCTGGCGGTCGACCCGGTCGAGGGCGGTGCGAAGGTGACGGCGCAGGCCCGCGCCTGCGGCTGGCCTGCGCCGGTGGCCGCCGAGCGGCTGGCGGAGGCGCTGGACGAGGGCGTACTGGAACGCTGGTGGCACTGGTGCCTGGCCGACGGGCGGGACGAGGCGGCGCGGATCGGCGCCGGGTTCCGGGCGGCGGACGCGGTCGCCGACGCGGCGGACGCTCTGGTGCCGGCGTTGGGGGCGGCTTCGGGGGCGATGACGGCCCGGCCGGGCGGTTAGCCGCCCTGGGGCGCGGGCACTCGGCGAGGGTCGGTCCGCCCCCTGGAGGAGACATCGTGTCCATCGGCCGGCTCCCCGATCACGAGCAACGGATACTCGACGAGATCGAACGGGCGCTGCGCCGCGACCGCCGCCTCGACCGGCGCCTGCGCACCCTGCGGCTCCGCCGCCGCCCCGACCTCACCCGCCTCGCGGCATACCGCCCGCGCACACCGACCGTGCTCCTGCTGCTCGCGCTGTCGGTGACCCTCATGGTCGTCGGCATCCTCACGTCCACGCCCGGCGTGATCTGGGCGTTCGCCGCCGTGTGGCCGGTGACGCTGTTCGCGGTGTTCCGGCTGCTGTGCCGGTGGACGGAGGGTTAGCCGCAATGCCGGGTGGTGGCCGGGGACCGTGAGCCGAAGGAGAGACCGTGGGCGGACGGAGGCACCGTGGGCGGACGGAGGGGCCGGTGCGGCCCCGTGTCAGCCGGTGTAGCTGCGGGCCGTCGAATCGCGCTGAGCGGGCTCCAGCGAACGCAGCCGGGCCTCGACCTCCGGCGGCAGCACCCGGCGTTCCCGCAGCACCCACGGCAGCGCGGCCGCCGCCTCCGCGAAGGCGCGCAGGGACGCGGTGTCGCGGGGGACGGTCCTGGCCAGGTGCAGGGTGCGGCGCAGGGCGAGGCGGGCCGGGCGGCGCAGCCAGGTGAACCACAGGGTGTTGCGGATGCCGTGAGACCGGCGCACGGTCGAGTCGCGTACCCGCGAGGGATGGTGATGGATCGTCAGGTGGTCGGCGTACGTCAGCCACCAGCCGTTCGCGGCCAGGTCGGCGGCGAGCAGCTCCTCCTCGCCGCCGAGCCACAACCGGGGGTGGAAGCCGCCCGCGGTCCGGAAGGCGTCGGTGCGCAGTACGGTCGCGGCGGCCAGGAAGGAGCCGAGCGCCGGTCCGGGGAGCCAGTCGGGGCGGGGCACGGGCGAGTCGCGCAGTTCCTCGACGATCGGGTCCTCGGTGCCGTCCGGTTCGACCAGGATGCGGGCGGTGACCGAGCCGACCGCCGGGTGCCGGTCGAGCAGGTCCGCGGCTCCGGACAGGGAACCGGGCGCCCACCAGGAGTCGTCGTCGCAGAAGGCGACGTAGGGCGTGCGGACCTGGCGGACCGCCAGGTTGCGGCCGACGGCGCCGAGATTGCGGCCGGGGCACAGCAGCCGTACGCCGGGGTGGTGGCGGGCGACGGCGGCGGCGGTGCCGTCGGTGGAGCCGTTGTCGGTGACGATCACCGCGGGCTTCTCGGGGAGTTCGGCGAGCCGGTCCAGGGTGCGCAGCAGCTCGGGGCGCCGGTTGTGGGTGATGACGACGACGGTGGTCCGGGTGTCCGTCATGAGGCCGCTCCGTCCGCTCGGTCGAGGAGCCGGGCGGCCCGTTCCACGTGCGGTGGCAGGGCCCTGCGGGCGCGCAGAGCGGCGGGCAGGCGGGTGAGCACCTCGCGCAGGGCGCGCCGGGCCTGCGGATCGCCGAGGGCGTCGGCGGCGAGGGCGCGGGTGCGGGCCAGCGCATGCGGGAGGGGGCGGCGCAGCCAGGCGGTGAGGAGTTCGTTGCGGCGCACGACGGCCGGCCGGCCGGTGCGGGGGCGGGGGTCCGGGTGGTGGTGGGCGACCACGTCGGGACAGTGCGTGACGCCCCAGCCGCGGGCGGCCAGGTCGTAGGCGAGGAGGGTCTCCTCGGCGCCGAAGAAGAGCAGGGGGTGATAGCCGCCCGCGTCCAGGTATGCCGTGCGGCGGGCGACGGCGGCGCAGCCGAGGAAGCCGAGCACCTGGGTGCCGGGAAGGTCGGTGGCCGTGCCGAGCGGGGAGTCGGCGAGCAGGTCGTTGAGGGGGTCCGCGGCGTCGGTGGGGCCGACGAGGGTGCGGGCGGAGAGCAGACCGAGCCGGGGGTGCTCGTCGAAGTACCGGGCGGCGGCGCCGAGGGCGCCCGGCGCCCACCAGGAGTCGTCGTCGCTGAACGCGACGTACGGGGTGTCCAGGGCGCGGACGCCGTCGGTGCGGGCGAGGGCGCCGCGGTTGGACGGCAGGGCGAGCACGCGGACCCGGGGGAAGTCGCGGGCCAGCATGGCGCGGGTGTCGTCGGTGGAGGCGTTGTCGACGACGAGGACCTCGGGCCGCTCGGGCAGGGCGAGCAGGTTCCGCACGGTGACGGCGAGGCTCGCGCGGCGGTTGCGGGTGGCGATGACGATGCCGACGGGGGCGGGCTTCGTGGGGTCGGGCCGGGCTCCTTCGCGGGCGGCGGTCGGGCTGTGGTGCGCGGCGTGCTTCATGGTCCCTCTTCCGGGGCGGCCGGGGCGTCCAGGGCGTCGAGTGCGTCCAGCACGGCGTCGGGGCTGATCCGCAGCAGCGCGGGGTCGGTCTCGTGGCCGTGCGGGTCGCCGTCCGGGCCCGGATGCCACAGGGCGCGGTGACGGGGGCCGGGCGGCGGCCCCCAGCGGCTGGGCGGGACCGGGCCGAAGAGGGTGACGGAAGGCGTGGCGTGGGCGACGGCGAGGTGGGCGATGCCGGTGTCGCCGCTGACGACGGCACGGGCGCCGGCCACCAGCGCGGAGAGCCGGTCGTAGGGCAGGCCGCCACCGAACACGTCCGTGTCGGGCAGGCCCGCGAGCTTGGCCAGCCTGGCCACCAGGTCCGCCTCGTCCGCTCCCCCGGTGACCACGGCCCGGTGCCCGCGTGCGCGCAGCGCCTCGGCGACGGCGGCGTACCGCTGCACGGGCCAGCAGCGGGAGGGGGCACCGGCACCGGGGTGCAGGACGAAGGCGCCGGGCGCCGGGGACGGTGCGTGCGGGCGCGGCAGGCGCAGGTCGGTGGGGTCGGCGTCGATGCCGTACGCCCGCAGCAGCCGGCACCACCTCTCGCGCTCGTGCTCCTCGGCGTACCAGGGCGGGCCGTCCACCTCCGGGGTCCCCGGGTGCGCGAACGCCAGCAGCTTCAGCGGGCCCAGGCGGGCCAGGAGGCGGTGGCTGGGCGGTCCGTTGCCGTGCAGGTCGACGGCGATCTCGGGGGGCGGGCCGGTCCAGTCGAGGGTGCGCGGTACGGCACGCCCGGGTTCGGCGGCGGGCAGCACCCGGTCCACGGCACCGGTCGCGGCGGCCACGGGGGCCAGCTCGGCGGGGGTGGCCAGCACCAGCTCGTGCCCGGGGTACGCCCGCCGCAACGCCCGCAGGGCGGGCACCCCGGCCAGCAGGTCCCCGAGCCCGAGGGCGCGCAGGACCAGTACGCGGGGCTTTCCCCCGCCCTCGTGGCGCGCCGCTTCGGAGCCGGCCGGGGCCGGCCCGGCATCCCCCGGTCGCACCGCCCCGGCGGCCGGCGGATGCACCGGGTCCCCGGTGACGGGTCCACCGGCCGACCCCGGGAACGGGGAGCCGCCTTCCCCGGCGCCCGTGCCCGCCCCGGGTGCCGCGGACGGCATGGACCCGGACGGGGCGCCGAGGCGGGGTCGGGGGCGTGGCCGCTCCGGGGCCGCGGGCCTCATCGGGCCCCCTCCGCGGCACGGGCCAGCAGGGCGGTGGAGGAGCGGCCGTCGAGGTAGGGCAGGAGGACCGCCTGGCCGCCCCACTCCTGGAGCAGCGCGGCCTCGGGGAGGTCGGCGCCCGCGTAGTCGCCGCCCTTGACCCACACGTCGGGGCGCAGGTCGCCGAGGAGGCGTTCGGGGGTGTCCTCGTCGAAGACGGCGACTGCGTCGACGCAGGCGAGGGCACGCAGGACGCGGACGCGGTCGGCCAGGGGGTTGACGGGGCGGCCGCCGCCCTTGCGGCGCCGGACGGAGGCGTCGGAGTTGACGCAGACGACCAGGCAGTCGCCGAGCCGCCGGGCGGCCTGGAGCAGGCCGACGTGTCCGGCGTGCAGGAGGTCGAAACAGCCGCCGGCGGCGACGACCGTGCCGTGCTCGGCGCGGACCCGGGCGGCCAGGGCCCGCGGGTCGTCGGAGTCCGGCCGCGAGGTGGGCGCCGGGCCCGGGCCCGCCGGAGGGACGGCGGCCGCGCCGCCCGCGGCGACGAAGGCCGTGGCGGCGCTCACCGCGCCTTCGACGGCCTCCCCCACCAGCGCCCCGTCGGCGAGCAGCCCGGCCGCGGTGGCCGCGAACCGGTCCCCCGCCCCGCAGGAGTCGCCGTGGTGGGCGGCGGGCGCGGGCACCAGCAGCGGGTGTTCGCCGTACGACAGGAGGGCGCCGCGCGAGCCGAGGGTCACCGCCACCGCGGCCACCCGCCAGTCCCGTACGAGGGCGCCCGCGTTGAGCGCGGCGGCGCGCAGGCCGCCGCCCGGGTGGTCCTGGTGCGGCGCGAAGCCGTGGGCCTCCTTCTCGGCGGGCGTCACGAGGCGGGTGCCGGGGACCGGGGGCCCGCCGCGCGGGTGCGGGTCCCAGACCTGCGGCGGGCGCGCGGCGAGCACGTCGCGCAGGACGTCCGCCGCGCCCCGGCCGTAGTCGGAGACCAGGACGGCCCGTGCGGAGCGCAGCGCGGCGCGGGCCTCCTCCGTGGCCTCGCGGACCCGGCCGCCACCCCGGTCGAGGCGGACGACGGGACGGTCCTGGGCGAGGACACGGGTCTTCTCCGGCAGCGTGCCGGTCAGGGGCAGGGGGATCACGGTCAGCCAGGGGGCGAGCAGTTCGCGCAGGGCGAGGCCGGCCGGGTCCTCGCCGACGCCCGTGATCAGCGTGACCTCGCGGCCGTCGCGGGCGGCGAGGTACGCCGCGAGGGCGGCCCCGCCCGGCCGCGTCCGCTCGGCGCACTCCGAGACGACCGGGACCGGCGCGTCGGGGGCGAGCCGGTCGGCCGAGCCGGTCAGGTCGCGGTCGAGCAGCGCGTCGCCGACCACGACCAGCGGGGTCCTGTCAGCCATGCGTCCCGTCACCTCCGCGTTCCCGTACGCCGCGGGCGCCGCGTGCGCCCCGCCTGCCCGCAGCGCCCGGCAGGCCGCGTTCCAGGGCCGCGTCGAAGGCCGCGCAGATCATGTGGACGGCGACCAGGTGGATCTCCTGGACGGTGGCCGTCGACGGTGCCTCGACGCACAGGGACTCGTCGCTGCCCGCCATGAGCGGGTTGGGGGCGCAGCCGGTGAGCGCCCACACGTGCACCCCGGCCGCGCGGGCCGCGTCGGCCGCGGAGAGCAGGTTGGCGCTGGCGCCGCTGGTGGACAGCAGCATCAGGACGTCGCCCTCGCGGCCGTGGGCGCGGACCTGGCGGGCGAACACCTCGTCGACGCCGTAGTCGTTGGCGATGGCGGTGGTGGAGGACGTGTCGGCGTGCAGCGCGATCGCGGAGAACGGCGGGCGGTCGTCGCGGTAGCGGCCGACGATCTCGGCGGTCAGGTGCTGGGCCTGGGCGGCACTGCCGCCGTTTCCGGCGGCGAGCAGCCGGCCGCCGCCGGCCAGCACGGCCGCGAGCCGGTCGCCCCAGCGCTGGGTGATGTGCGCGGAGGCGCGGAAGGCCCCCAGGGCGTCCTGGAGTTCGTCGCAGTGCCCGACGACGGGCGGGTGCACGGTCATCACGCCACCTCCGTGGATACCGCGTGTTCGGAGCGGGTCAGGCGGTACACCTGTTCGGCGCCGTCGGCGACGCGTGCCCAGGTGTAGTGCCGCAGGACGCGTTCGCGGCCGTTCCTGCCGAACTGGCGGCGCAGCCGTTCGTCGGCGAGGAGTGCGCGGGCGGCGTCCGCGACGGCCCCGGGGTCCTGCGGGGTGACCAGGCGGCCGGTGCTGCCGTCGGCCACGGAGTCGCGGTGGCCGCCGACGTCGGTGGCGAGGACGGGTACCCCGCACGCCATGGCCTCCAGCGGCACGATGCCGAACGGCTCGTACACCGGGGTGCACAGCACCAGGTCGGCGCTGCGGATCAGGGCCGGCATGTCGTCCGGGTCGACCGCGCCGAGCAGCCGGACCCGGTCGGCCACGCCCGCGCGGCGGGCGATGCCGGTCAGGCGCCGGGCCTCGGGATCGGCCTCCACGGCGCCGGCCGGCGGGCCGCCGGCGATGAGGAGTTCGGCGTCGGGGATGTGCGCCAGGGCGCGGATGGCCTGGTCGTAGCCCTTGCGGGGGACGAGCCGTCCGCAGGCGAGCAGCCGGTACCGCCGGCGTCGCTCGGGGGTGCGGCCGGTGTCGGCGGCGGGGTGGAAGTGCTCGGCGTCCACGCCGCAGGGGACCACGGAGACCTGCCGGGGCGGGACGCCCATGTCGCCGAGTTCGACGACCTCGTCGGTGCAGGTGGCCAGGACCCGTTCGCAGGTCCGGCCGAGCTGCCGTTCGATGCCGATGCGCTCGTAGGGGCTGGTGTCCCGCATGCCCTGGTGGCGACGCTTGACGGTGCCGAGGGCGTGGAAGGTCTGGACGAGCGGGACGCCGTGCGGGCCCGCGCCGATCTGCGAGGCCATGCCGGACATCCAGAAGTGCGCGTGCACCACGTCGGGCCGCTCCCGGGCCCAGGCGCGGGCCAGATGGGCGCCGAAGGCGGGCATGTGCGGGAAGAGCTCGTCCTTGGGGACGGTCACGGGCGGTCCGGCCGGCACGTGCTCGACGACCGCGCCGCCGGGCAGGTTCACCCGGTCCGGCAGGTCGGCGGCGTCCCGGCGGGTGTAGACCGTGATGTCGTGGCCTCGTGCCGCCAACTCCTCGGTGAGGCGGGCCACGTAGACGTTCTGTCCACCGGCGTCGACACCGCCGAGCGCGGCGAGCGGGCTCGCGTGCTCGGACACCATGGCGATCCTCATCGGGTCACCTCCTTGAGCAGTCGCTCCCAGTCGTCCAGGAAGCGGGACAGCCCGTAGTGGGCCAGGGCCGCCGCACGGGCCCCGTCGCCGACCGTCCGCGCGTGCAGCGGGTCGGCGAGGAAGTCGCGTACGGCGTCGGTCAGGACGTCGATGCGGTTGGAGACCACACCGGCGCCGGGGGGCACGGCCTCGGCGACCTCGGTGGTGGCGAGGGCGACCACGGGCATGCCCAGGTGCATGGCCTCCAGCAGGGACAGGCCCAGGGAGGTCCAGCGGACGGGGTGGACGTAGACGCGGCGGCGGGCCAGTTCGGTGTGCAGGTCGCCCTGGGGGACGTCCCGCGTGCGGCAGCGGGCGGGGTCGACGCCGATGTGCTCGGCGAGCCCTTCGGTGCGCATGCCGAACACGTCGAGCGGGGCGGCGCGGGCGAACACGGGAAGGAGGTCGGTGCCGGTGGTGCGGCCGCGCCGGATCGGCTCGTTGACGACGACGGCGGCGCGTTCCAGCTCCCCGGTCCAGCGGTGGCCGGGGTCGACGATGCCGTGCTCGATGACGGTGGTGTCCGTCGGTCCCGCGTCCCACATCAGCCGGTTGAAGTGGGTGACGTGGACGAGGGTGACGCCCGGGATGCCGGCGGCCGGGTGGCGGGTGTGCGGCACGTCGCCGTCGGGGGCGTTGTGCTCCAGGTACACCATCGGCGGGCGGCGGCCCAGCCACTGGTCGACCAGGGCCAGTTCGTGCGGGCGCTGGAGGATCACGAGGTCGATGTGCTCGTCCCGCAGCCGCTCGGGCGCCACCTCGACCACGGAGTCGGGCCAGTCCCAGGTGCGGGCGCGGCCGAGGCCGTCGGGTCCGCGGTCCGGTGTGACGGGGACCAGGTAGGTGTGCGGGCCCTGTACGAAGGCCGTGGTCCACGACCCGTGCACGTGCCAGATGAGGATCCTCATGCCTCCCCCAGGAGTTTCTCGACGGCGGCGGCCACGTCGGTGGCCGTGACGGTGTTCAGGCAGGGGTGCCCGGCGACGGGGCAGTCCCTGGCCCTGCTGTCGGCGCAGGGCGCGTCCTGGTCGCCCAGCAGGACGTGGGGGACGCCGTACGGCCGCCACCGTTCGGCGGGTACGACCGGGGCGAACAGGGAGACCACGGGGGTGCCGACCGCGGCGGCGAGGTGGGCGGGCGCGGTGTTGCCGGTGACGACGACGGACGCGCCGGCGAGGACGCCGGCCAGTTCCGGGGCGTCGGTGCGGCCGCCGAGATCGGTGCCGTGTTCTCCGGCGACGTACGCGGTGAGACCGCGCTCGCCGGGACCGCCGGTGACCAGCACGCGGTGCCCGGCGGCGGCCAGTTCGCGTACGGCCTCGGCGGCGCGCTCGGCGCCCCAGGCGCGGGCGGGGACGCTCGCGCCCGGGTGGAGTACGACGTAGGGGCCGGGGCCGGTGAGGGCCTCGGCGCGGGGCGGCGTGCGCACGCGCAGCCGGCCGTCGTCGGTCCCCGGGAATCCGGCCGCCCCGGCGAGGTCGAGCGCGGCCTCGGCCTCGTGGGCGTGCGGGGCGCGCTGGTGGCGCAGGTCGAGGAGCGAGCCCGGGTAGTCCACGCTGTCCGCGGCGATGTACCGGACGCCGGCGAGGCGCAGTACCAGGGCGGTGGGCAGCGGGGACTGGTGGAAGGAGGTGAGGATCAGCGCCGTGTCGGCGTCGATCCGTCCGACGAGGGCGTCGATGTCCGCGCGGCTCACGTCGGGCGGCTGGAACCCGCCCCACGGGGCCTCCCACACCAGCACCTCGTCGACGCCGGGCAGCAGCCGGGCGGCGGGTGCGCCGCGTGCGCCGCACAGCAGGGTGACGTGGTCGGCGCGCGCGGCGACGGCACGCACGGCGGGCCCGGCGAGCAGCACGTCGCCGAAGCTGTCGAGGCGCGTGACCAGAGCCTTCATCGCGGCCTCCCGCGGGTGTCGGCGGCGGCCCGCCCCGTCCTGAACGCCGCCTCGATGGGACGCTCGTCCACCAGGACCCGGCCTGTCGGCGGGCCGGTGAGTACCGACCGGACGGCGGTGAGGAGGTCCGGGGCGACGTGGGCCGCGCCGGCCGTCTCCTCCGGGCGGGTGCGGTCGTTGGGGACGAGGATGCCGTGGGCGCCCGCGCGTTCGGCGGCCTCCGTGTCGGCGCCGATGTCGCCGATGACGACGCAGTCGGCGGGGTCGGCGCAGACGCGGCCCGCCGCCCACAGGACCAGGCCGGGGCGGGGCTTGCGGCAGTGGCAGCCGTCGTCGGGTCCGTGCGGGCAGACGGCCCAGACGTCGAAGGGGCCGATGAGTTCGTCGACGCGCCGGTTGACGTGCCGTACGTCGGCGTCGCTGATCAGGCCGCGGGCCACGCCGGACTGGTTGGTGACGACACCGACGCGGATGCCGCGGTCGCGCAGAAGCGCCACCGCCTCGCGGGCGCCGTCGACGGGCCGGACCCGTTGCGGGTCGCCGTTGTAGGGGACGTCGTGGACCAGGGTGCCGTCGCGGTCGAAGAAGACGGCCTTGACGGGGCTCATGCGGCCACCTCCCGCCACGCGCGGGCACCGCGGTGGCGCCACAGCCCGCTCAGCCGGTGCCAGGTCGCGGCGGGCGGGATGAGCGCGCTGGTGACCAGCATGGTCGTGACCTCGTGCCGGGTGCGCGGGCCGGGCGCGATACGGGCCCAGGCGAACTCGGCGGTGCCCGCGGCCCAGCCGAGCCCGGCGACGGCGGCGGCACGCGGACACCGGGCGGCGGCGAGGCCGACGGCTGCCGCGCCGGCGGCGGTGATCGCCGCGTGGCGACGGATCCTGCCCTTGGGCGCGACCGCCTTGGCCCACCAGTCGGGTCCGTGCAGCCGCCGCATCAGGGCGTCGTCGGCGTTGCCGCGCTGCTGCTTCAGGGAGACCCAGCGTGCGGCGGGGCGTACGGGGTGGCGGGTGGTGCGGCGGCCCCGCCGGATGCGCCAGCCCGCGTCGAGGACGCGCAGGGCGAGGTCGGCGTCTTCGCGGAAGGCGCGGGTGAAGCGTTCGTCGAAGCCGCCGACCTGTTCGAGTACGTCGGTGCGGTAGGCCATGTCGGCGGTGATCCACCGGGCCTGCGCGAGGCCCGCGGTGCCGCGCTCCCAGTCGGTGGGGCGGCGTTCGCCCGGCAGCGGCACGGCGATCACGCCCTGTACGGCGCCGGTGTCGGGCGCCGCCTCGGCGAGGTCCTGGATCAGCTGGTCGCACCAGTGCGGGCCGACCTGGACGTCGTCGTCGAGGAAGGCGGTCCAGGGCGCGGTCACCGCCCGCATTCCGGTGTTCCGGGCGGCGGCGGGGCCGCGGCCGCCGCCGCGCAGGACCACCGTGCGCTCGCGCAGGTCGCCGAGGACGGCCAGGGCGTGCTCCAGCGCGCCGGGGTCGGTGTCGGGTCCCGGCCGGTCGTCGACCAGGACGATCTCGTCGGGGTCAGGCCCGTGCGCGGCGGCCAGCGAGGCCAGGCAGTCGGCCAGCGTGTGGCGTACCAGGGTGGGGACGACGACGGCGTAGCCGGTCCTGGTGCCGCCGGCCTCGGGGGCGCCGCTCATGCGAACGCCCGTCCCCGGCGCACCGCGAAGGGGCCGATGGCCAGCAGGTCCACGGGCGCCGAGCCGAAGCACTCCAGCGCGTCGCGCGGGTCGTCGACCATGGGCCGCCCGGCGGTGTTGAGGCTGGTGTTGACGACGACGGGCAGCCCGGTGCGTTTCTCGAAGGAGGCCAGCATGCGGGCGACGAGCGGCTCGCGGCGTTCCTCGACGGTCTGGATGCGTGCGGTGCCGTCGACGTGGACGACGGCCGGGACGCGGTCGCGCCAGGCGGGGGCGACCTCGTGCACGAAGAGCATGTACGGACTGGGGACCGGCCCGGTGAAGATGTCGGCGGCGCGGTCGGCCAGCACCATCGGCGCGACGGGGCGGAACTCCTCGCGGCCCTTGACGTGGTTGAGCCGTTCCAGGTTCTCCGCGCGGCCGGGGTGGGCCATCAGGGAGCGGTGCCCGAGGGCGCGGGGCCCGAACTCGCTGCGGCCCTGGAACCAGGCGACGACGCCGTCCCGGGCGAGTTCCTCGGCGACCGTCTCGGCGATGTCGTCCGGCTCCTCGTAGGGGATCGCGGCCGTCTCCAGCCAGGCGCGGATCTCGTCGTCGCTCCAGCCGCGGCCGAGGTCGGCACCGGGCATCGGCTCGGGTGCGGCGCCCTCCTGGGCGGCGGCGACGTGCAGGGCGCCACCGAGGGCGGTGCCCGCGTCGCCGGCGGCGGGCTGCACCCACACGTGCCGGTACGGGCCGCGGGCGGCGATCTTCGAGTTGGCCACGCAGTTCAGCGCGACGCCGCCCGCCATGGTGAGGGCCTGGCCCCCGGCCTCGCGGTGCAGCCAGTGGACGAGTTCGAGGAGCAGCTCCTCCAGGACGGCCTGGGTGCTCGCGGCGAGGTCCGCGTGGTCCTTCGTCCAGTCCTCGCCCTTCGCGCGGGCCGGGGCGAGGGCCGCCCAGTCGACTCCGTGGGCGCGGAAGCCGCCGTCACCGGTGGCGTGGACGCCCTCGCGCACCTGCTTCGCGAAGCGGGGTGTGCCGTAGGAGGCGAGGGCCATCACCTTGTACTCGTCGCTGCTGCGCAGGAATCCGAGGTGCTCGGTCAGTTCCTCGTAGACGAGGCCGAGCGAGTGCGGGAGCGCCTGCGTGGCGAGGACGTCCAGCTTGCCGTCGCGGTAGCGGCCGGCCAGGTGGGAGGCGGACTCGCCGCGGCCGTCCAGGACGAGGACGTCGTTGTCGGGGTGCGGTGAGGCGGGCCCGGCGGAGGCGGCGTGCGCCACGTGGTGCGGGACGAAGACGACCTGGTCGGGGTCGAGTCCGGGCAGCGCCTCGGCGAGGAACTCGGGCGCCCGGCGGGCGTACTCGAGCCGCAGCGGGTCCCAGGGGTCGTCCAGACCCATGTCGCGGGCGGGCCGGGCGAGCCGGGGGTCGAAGGAGTAGGCGACGGCGTCCAGCTCCCCCGGCCGCACTCCGGCGTGTTCGAGGCACCAGCGCGCCGACAGTTCGGGCACCTCCCAGGCGGAGAAGGGCACCGGACGCTTGCCGTGCTTGCGCCGGCTGAACCTCTCTTCCTCGGCGGCCGCAACGGTCCGGCCGTCGACGACGAGTGCGGCGGCCGGGTCGTGGAACAGGGCGTTGACACCAAGGATGCGCATGGGGCGGGCTCCTCTCTCGGCGTCGCGGGTGCCGCGGGCGAGCTGTCTCAAACACTTGGAGACAGGTCACTTCCCGACAAGAACTGAATTGTCACCATGAGCGACTGTTGTGGGCTCGCGTCAGGCGGCGACGGCGTGCGCGAACCAGCCGATGGTCCGCTCCAGCCCCTCGTTCCAGCTCACCTGGGGCCGCCAGCCCAGCCGCTCCCGGGCCAGGGTGGTGTCGGGCCTGCGCCGGCCCGGGTCGTCGACGGGGCGTTCGACGAAGCGGATGCGGGAGCCGGAACCGGTGAGTTCGACGACCCGGCGGGCCAGTTCCAGCATGGTGATCTCGTCGGCGCCGCCGATGTTCATCGGCCCGGTCTCACCGGACGCGGCGAGGGCCAGGACGCCCGTCACGGTGTCGTCGACGTAGCACAGCGAGCGGGTCTGGCCGCCGTCGCCGGCGACGGTGAGCGGCACGCCGTCCAGGGCCTGGGCGATGAAGGTGGGAACGGCCCGGCCGTCACCGGTGCGCATGCGGGGGCCGTAGGTGTTGAAGATCCGGACGATGGCGGTGTCGGTGCCGTGCACCTGGCGGTGAGCGGTGACCAGGGCCTCGGCGAAGCGCTTGGACTCGTCGTAGACGCTGCGCGGGCCGACCGGGTTGACGTTGCCCCAGTAGGTCTCGCGCTGCGGGTGCTCCAGCGGGTCGCCGTAGACCTCGGAGGTGGAGGCGAGCAGGAAGCGGGCGCCGTCGGCGTGGGCCCGCTCCAGCGCGTTGCGGGTGCCGGTGCTGCCGACGTCGAGGGTCTCCAGGGGTAGCCGGAGGTAGTCGGCGGGCGAGGCCGGGCAGGCGAAGTGCAGGACCAGGTCGAACCGGCCGGGCAGGTTGCGCAGGGCCGCCGGGTCGGTGGCGTCGCCCCGGACGAACCGGAATCCGCGCCGCTGCCGCAGGTCGGCCACGTTGGCCCGGGAGCCGGTGGCCAGGTTGTCGAGGCAGACGACGTCGGTGCGGGCGTCGAGCAGGCGGCCGCACAGGTGGGACCCCACGAATCCCGCTCCGCCGGTCACCAGGGCCCGGCGCCAGCCGCGTGCGTCTAGGGGGCCGCCGCCCCCGGGGCTCTCGCTCACGGGCTTCTCCTCACTCTCACCGTCACGTGCGTGTCGGCTGAGTAACCCGGTGAACCCCTCCACTACCTCGAACAGGTATTCGACACACTACTATACACCGTGTATATACTCGCTGTGTATAGTCCTCGCATGCTTTCGCTGACCAGGAAGATGACGAAAACGGGGACCGGGTTGCGTGTCGCGGCGGCCCTCGCGGCAGCCGCCGCGCTGACGTCGGCACTGAGTGGCTGCACGAAACTGGAGACGACCTCGCCCAGCTCCGTCCGGGGCGCGGCGGGCGCCCAGTCCCGGGCAGCCGGTTTCGGCACCGTCGACTGCCGCCACACCAAGTGCATCGCGCTGACGTTCGACGCCGGACCGAGTGAGAACTCCGCCCGGCTGCTCGACATACTCAAGGAGAAGCAGGTTCCGGCGACCTTCTTCCTGCTCGGCAGACGGCACCTCGACACCTATCCCGAACTTGTCAGGCGCATGGCCGACGAGGGCCACGAGGTGGCCAGCCACACCTGGACGCACAGGATCCTCACGGACGCCCGACCGGACGAGATACGCGAGGAACTGGAGCGCCCGAACAAGGAGATAGAGCGCCTGACCGGGAAACGCCCCACCCTGATGCGCCCGCCCCAGGGCCGTACCGACGACACGGTCCAGGCGATCTGCCGGGAACTGGGGCTGGCGGAGGTGCTGTGGAGCGTGACCGCCAAGGACTACAGGACCGACGACTCCGACCTGATCACCGAGCGTGTCCTGGACCAGTCCTCCCGGGACGGCATCATCCTGCTGCACGACATCTACGACGGCACGGTGCCGGCGGTGCCCGGGATCATCGACGCGCTCAAGGCGCGCGGATACGTCTTCGTGACGGTGCCCCAGCTACTGGCCCCCGGGACGGCCGAACCGGGGAAGGTCTACCGGTAGTTCCGGCGGTCGCGCGCTCGGGCCTGCCGCCGGTTCCCGCGCCCTGTCCCTACGATCGCCGGGTGGCCACCTTCTCGCTCGAACGCACCGCCCCGCTCCCCCCGGACGAGGCCTGGCGCAGGCTCACCGCCTGGCGGCGGCACGGCGACTCCGTGCCGCTGACCCGCGTCACCGTCGCCACGCCCGGCCCCACCCGCCCGGGCACGGTGATCGTGGCCCGCACGGGTGCCGGACCGCTCGCCTTCGACGACAGGATGGAGGTGACGGTCTGGGAACCACCGCGGGACGGCTCCCCCGGCCGGTTCCGGCTGGACAAGCGCGGCCGGCTGGTCCGGGGCTGGGCGGAGATCGAGGTCCTGCCCGGCCCCGGCGGGCGCACCCGCGTCGTGTGGCGCGAGGAACTGGACGTCCGGTTCCTGCCCGCCGTCTTCGACGGCGTTCTCCGCGGCTCGGGCCGGTACGTGTTCGGCCGCACCGTCAACCGTCTCCTGCGCCGGCCGTGAACGGGAGGCTGCCGGCGGGGTGCTCGTCCCGGACGAGATCGCGCCGCGCGCCTCGGGGCCGCCGTTTCCCGCGTACCGTGCCGACATGTCTGCCAGAGCACGCACTCTCATGCAACTGTCCGTCACCGGGGCCCTGTTGACCCTGGCCGTCGCGGCGCCGCCCGCCTCCGCCGGCCAGGGCCACCCGGTCCCGCTGCGCGTCGCCACCTACAACATCCACGCCGGAGCGGGCTCGGACGGCGTCTTCGACCTCGACCGACAGGCCGCCGCGCTGCGTGCCCTGGACGCGGACGTGATCGGCCTCCAGGAGGTCGACGTGCACTGGGGAGCCCGCAGCCGGGGGCTGGACGTGGCCGGGGAGCTGGCGCGGCGGCTCGGCATGCGGGTGTCGTTCGCGCCGATCTACAGCCTCGACCCCGTGACGGCCGGGGACCCCCGGCGCGAGTACGGCGTGGCGGTGCTGTCCCGCTTCCCCGTCCGTTCCGCCACGAACCACGAGATCACCCGCCTGTCCACGCAGGACCAGAACCCGGTGCCCGCGCCCGCGCCCGGGTTCGGCGAGGTGAGGCTCAAGGTGCGCGGAGTGCCGGTGCAGGTGTTCGTGACCCACCTCGACTACCGGGCGGACCCCGCCGTCCGGGTGGCCCAGGTCGCCGACACCCGGCGGATCATGGCCCGGGAGCGGGCGGCCCTGCCCGGGGCGCGGCAGGTACTGCTCGGCGACTTCAACGCCGAGCCGTCGGCGCCGGAACTGAAGCCGCTGTGGGGGGAGCTGAGCGACGCCGCGGCCGGCACCGGCGGCACGTACCCGGCCGCGTCCCCCGTGAAGCGGATCGACTACGTGGCCGTGGGCAAGGGCGTGCGGGTACGGGACGCCTCCGTGCCGGAGGAGTCGGCCGCCTCGGACCACCGGCCGGTGGTCGCGGACGTGTCCTTGACCGGGAAGGCGGTCCGCACCTGGACCGGACGTCACTTCGGTCGTCGACCTGTCTAGGGCAGGTCGACGTCGAAGCCCTGCGGGGTGGGCGTCGTCCTGAAGCCGAGGGCCTGGGTGGCGAGTTTCAGTTTTCCCCCGCCCGTCTCCTTGAGGAAACGCTTGTACACCTCCATCCCGAAGAGGGTCTGCAGCGCCTTGCCCAACTCCAGCGACGTCAGAACCCGTTCCTCGCTCCGGGCCCGCTTCACCAGCTCGACGATGGCTCCCGCGAAGTCCGGCGGTTCGCTGCCGCGCCGAAGGGCGGCGAGCGAGCGCAGCACTGCCGGGTCGACCCGGAACGGACCCAGGACCGGCGGCGCGGCCACGGGCGTCTCCTGCGCGACGGGTTCGGGGCCCGGTTCGGGCCCCACCGTCGTTTCCGCTGGTGCGGGAGAGGCCGGGGCTGAACTCTGCGCGACCAACAGCGGCGACTTCCGGGCCGGCTCCGCGTTGATCAGCGCGTCGGGTGTCTCTCCGGGGTAGGTGGGTTCCCAGGCACGTAGACCCTCGTAGCTGAAACCGAGGTAGAAGTCGACGGGCGCATCGATGTCCCGGGTCTTCCGGAACCGGTTGCGAGGGGTGAAGAAGGCCGGCAGCCGACCACGTCTGACCCTGAGCCGACCGGACTGAGGGCTCTTGATCTCCTGGATGATGCCTTGCACCCGCAGCAGTTCCTGCGGATGGCTCCAGAAACCGGACGACCCGTGGCGCTGCCGTCCCATTTCGCTGAAGTGCACCAGCGGATGCGACCGCGTGTCGACGCCGAGCCACTCGAAGCTCCACTGCCTGCGGTGCGCACGGCTCAGCCGCGTGGACTCCTCAAGGTAGTAGCGGATGCGCTCCTCGTCCGGTGCGTCACCGCGGTACCAGATGAGGAAGTGCAGGATGTACAGGTAGTAGTTGGCGTCGAGGCTGTTGCGCTCCGCGGCGAACCACGCGAGCCGTTCGAGGGCGTGCGTTTCGGAGTACTCCGGGAGCCTGCGGTACGACTGGAACCACAAGCGCAGGTCAGCATCGGTGGCACGACCGCTGTCGACCGGCTCCTCCGCCATCTGGGCTATGGTCCGCACCTGTTCCTCGGTCAGCAGGGACCAGTCCCGGCCGGCCTTCGCGTAGAGCGTGCGGGCGATCGCCAGGTCCATCTGAGGATTCGCCGCGCCGCGCCGACGCAGTTCCTGCCACTGCTCGACCAGCCGCTCCACATCCCCGTACAGCAGGGTCAGTTTGTTGTCGAGCCGCTTGTAGTAGTCACCCTCGGCGTTGATGTTGCGGAGATTGTCGAGAAGCTCCTCGGCCCGGCCGATCTGCCTGGTCACCCAGGCCGCCGAGGGGGCGTCGCCCTCCATGAACTCCGCGAGGCTCGCGTCTCCCGAGGCCCTCCAGAGGCGTTCCACGACGGTCGCGATGAGCTGGATGGGGGTGGACCACGTGTAGTCGGTGTTCTTGTACTTGGCGGCGTCGGTGAAGGCCTCCATCGCACGGTCGAACAGCGCTTCCACGGATGCGAGCAGTTCTTCCGGCGTGTGGTGCTCGTTGTCCCTCAGCATCCGTTCGAGCGTGTTCTCGATCCAGAACCGGCGGACCATGCCCAGCGTGTGCAGATGCGTCGCGTCCCGCCCATTGGACTTCTCCACGGCGGTGAGGACGAAGCTCTCCGCCGCGCGGAAGTCCGTCCGCACCTTGTAGATGACGAAACGTCCCCGGTGGTTCCAGAAGTGCGCGTTGTTGGCGCACTCGGTGGTCAGCACCTCGAACACCTCGGCGCCCGCCTCTGTGGACATGCTCTCGATGAGCTCCGAGAAGTTGTCGGGCTTCTGCCGGTCCGTGGCCATGTTGGAGCGCCGGATGAACAGCTCGTTCAGCAGGTGCGTGGTGGTCCTGTTGTCGGCACCGAGCAGGGCCGTCGTCCGCCTGATGAAGTCCACGGAGATCTTGCCGAGGCTGTACTGCTCGCCGTCGAGCTCCTCGTTGAGAACGTACTCCGCGATCAGCGGATGCAACAGACGCAGGGCGCCGCGCTCCGCCACGACCAGATGGCGCAAATCCGGGCCGAGGAGTTCACCGAGTTCGACATTGGTCAGCGGCGAGTAGACCGGCCGTTCCCGTCCCATCCACGACTCGACCATGACGATGGGCAGGCCGAGTTCCTGACCGTAGCGGGTGAGCAGGGCGAGGTGACGGGCGAGTTCCTTCTGTGCCCGGGTCAGTCTGGAGAAGTGATTGCGTACGTACGAGGCGATGCCCTCGAACTGCTCCTCGTAGACGCACAGCCCGAAGTAGAACGGCGACAGCTTCTGCGCGGCCACCTCGTCGGCAGCCCCTTCGGACAGGCTGTCCAGGAGCCGGCGCGCCCTGACGGTGTCCGCGCGCTCCCGAAACCTCTTGAGGAAGTGGTCGCGCTCCGCGCCCCGCAACGGGTCGAGCAGTTGGTGCTTGCCCCTGCGCCGCACGTTCGTACGGTTGACCCACAGGAGAACCGCCCGGGTGTTGCGCTGGGCCAGGGCGTGCACCAACTCGTCGCGATCGTATTCCGGGAGGATCGCCGACTCGGCGATCACGAGCGCGGAGTAGCCGGTCTCCTGGTAGATCTCGTCGATGCGGTCGGCCGTCGTGTCCGAGTAGGTGCGCAGAATTACGGTGGGGTACGTGCGGTGCAGATTCCAGGCCACGCGGCGGGCCAGTGTCGTGCCGCCCGCGCCGGGAGAGTGGTCGAGCCGCACGGTGGCCAGCTGGTGACCGTTCAGCCGCTGGGTGATCTCGTTCTCCAGGGCGTCATAGGCATCACGCCTGACGTCGACTTGGACCTCCAGCTCCTGCCAGGTGGGAGGCCGGCCGCGCCAGAACTCGTCCGCCGTCTGCTGGGCGGACTCACTGACGGCAAGAGTCTCGGAGTGCAGCACCTCCAGGTCGACCGAGAGTCGCTGGATGTCGGACCACTTCAGCGCCCACGGCCTCCCGTCCAGGCCGGGCAGCAGCGGCGAGGCGCCACTTCCCTCCAGTGGGAGGGACTCGGCCACGACACTGAGGAACGCGTCGATGTCGATCCCGTTGACGGCCGGAGCCTGGGCGAGTTCGAGCCTGTCGGCGATGCCGTCGTACCGCTCGTCGATGTAGTCGAGCACGCGCTCGATCTGTCGGTCCCGAAGACCGGAACGGAGGATCAGGACCGCGGCGGACTGGTTCGGCGTGCCGTCGTGCGTCGCGTCGACCAGCTCCCTGACCCGCTTGAGGTGTCCGCGGCGGCGCCACAGGTCGTCGGAGTCGGCACTCGGTTCGTCGTGGCTCGTCCAGCCGTTCGCCATCAGCCAGCTGGTCGCGTTCTCGGGCGGGACCAGCTCGCGGTTCTCGCCGAAGACGCTGACGTGACGCCGTTCGGCCAGACTGGGCACGACGAGCGAGGACAGGCCCTCGTCGTCGCTGGCCGGATCGAGGTCGATCACCGCTGCCCAGCCGCAGTGCGCCAGTGCGGCCAACGCGGGCTTGGCGTCCACACCGTCGGCGACGAGGAACAGGTCCATGCCCGAGTGGGTCTGCCGGAAGGGCTTCCACAGGCGCAGCGCCCTCTCGGCGGTGACCGGGGTGGCGCTGGAACTGGTCGCGAGACCAACGGTGCTGATGGGCTCCTCTCTGGATATGTCGAGCCAGACCTTGGCGTGGCGGTCTCGCAGCAGCAGCCGTGCCGCCCAGCCCGCACTGGCCAGGGCGGCACGGCGCAGGGACATGTCGTCGAGGGGCTTGGCGGCCCAGTTGAGCCCGGCGGCGATGCGGGCCATGAGCATCTGCTGCTACCAGACGTCCTCCCGCTTCTGCTCACGGGTGGCCAGGACACCGCGTGTCTCGGTGCGGATACGGCGCAGGAGGGTGATGAGGCCGGAGTCGTTGAGGTCCAGCTCCACGGGCACCGTCAGGGCCTGTTCGTCGAGCCGGGCCAGGAGGGGAAGGACCCTGCCGCTGGTCGAGTGGCCCAGCCCGAACAGCAGAGCGGACAGTTCCAGGTAGGCGTGGTCGTACAGGAGCGGAGTGGGGGCGTCCCAGTTGACGTCGATGAGCCAGTACGTGAGGTCCTTGGTCAGCCGAGAGCCTCGGACCAGGACGTTGCGCAGGTGCAGGTCGCCATGGGTGGGACCGCGAAAGCAGGCCAGGTCACGTCCGGCGAGGCCGACCCCGGGATCGAACATCACGAGCGGATCCGGCAGCAGTTCCCCCTCGTGCCGGAACACATGCCCGGTGCCGGGCATGGGACCGAGCACCTCTCGGACGCGGGAGCCACGCTGGTCGTCGGGGAAGGAGCCGCCGAGCCACTCGCCCAGGACCGAACCGATGGTTCCCCGATAGTCCGGGAGCCCCGCGACGGCGAGTTGCGCGGTAAGCAGTTCCCTGGCGGCTCGCGCGCAGGTCTCCTCACGGTCCTCGGCGTCCACGTGCTCGGCCGAGCGCAGCCGGTCGAGACTCAGACCGGCGATGTCGTACACGTCGACGCTGGTGCCGGACTCCTGGACCGACTGGACCAGTCGCGGTACATGCGTTTGACCGTACTTCTCCAGACTCCGCACGAAGGCGTTGTGCGCCTCGGCCTGCGGGCGCCCGGTGGAGAACCCGGCCTTGAGGATGTACTGGCCGTTCAGCACGCCGTCGCCCACAGGAGTCTGGGCGATGTCGCTCAGCACGACCCGGGCATCGGTGTACCCGCCCGCGAGCGCTTTCACGATCTCGACGGAACTGGATTGCGGTAAGTGACTCCGCAACAGCGCCAGGCCCGATTCCAGGACGTCGCGGCCTGGTTCCCCGTCACTCTTCGCCGAGTCGCGGTTCATGTCGAAAGGTTACCGACATATGGCGCGGATGACACCGGAACCCCGCAGTGTCTTTTCGCAACGCCCGGCAGACCAGGCCGGGTTGGTTTTCCTTCCCGAATGGGCACGTAGGCCGGCAGAGGCGTGCCGGTCGCGTTCGCACTCGGCGACCGGCAGAGGAGAGAAGGGCTCTTGGATGGAGGCACTGATCGCTGCCGTCGTCGGCGTGTGCGGGACGCTCTGCGCGACCTGGCTGACCCAGCGCGGCGCGGAACGGTCACGGGACGCGGAGCGCCGCGATGCGGAGCACCAGCGGCGGATGGAGGACGAGGCCCGTGAGAAGGAAAGGGTGTACGAGTTGCGCCGGGCGAACTACATCGCTCTGAACCAGGCCGCCCGTCGCTACTTCGGAGCACTGACCGACGAGTTTCACCGACTGTCGCCGGACCGGGACGGTGACGATCGGGGGCCGGTGGAGGAGCTCGCGAACCTGGAGGACGTACGCGGTGCCTACCGAGCCTGCTACGCGGAGGCGCAGATGGTCGTGCCGGAACCCGTGCTGGCCACCGCCTCAGCGGTCAACCGCGAACTGAACCAGGCCTACGGGATGCTCAAGCGGCTGCACGCGGGAACCCCGCGCGAGGAGGACGGCCCCCGGCGGATCCGCTCCCGTCTCGACGCCGCCCGCAGTCTCCTGCAGGACCTGCGGGGAGACATGCGCTTCGACCTCGGCATCGCACCGCGCGCCCACAGCCCGTCCGCCGGCCGCGGTCCGTCCGGTTCACCGGCCGCCGAGGGACGGCCGCGGGCGCGGGGACGTGACTGAGCACCTCACAGGTCACCGAACCGAACCGGCCCGGCCGTCCGGTGCCGTCGCGCCGTCGTGGTGGATCGGGGTGCCGGCGCCGGTCAGGGAGGCGCCGGTGCCGCCGTGGCGGGTCGCGACGATCTCGGCGGCGATGGACAGGGCCGTCTCCTCGGGGGTGCGGGCACCGAGGTCGAGGCCGATCGGCGACCTGAGGCGCGTCAGCTCCAGGTCGCTCACGCCGACCTCGCGCAGGCGGGCGGTGCGGTCCAGGTGGGTGCGGCGGGAGCCCATGGCGCCGACGTAGGCCACCGGCAGGCGCAGCGCCAGCCGGAGCAGCGGTACGTCGAACTTGGCGTCGTGGGTCAGGACGCACAGCGCCGTGCGCGCGTCGACCTCGGTGCGCCGCAGGTACTCGTGGGGCCACTCGACGACGATCTCGTCCGCGTCCGGGAAGCGGGCCCTGGTGGCGAAGACGGGGCGGGCGTCGCAGACCGTCACGTGGTAGCCGAGGAACCTGCCGGCCCGGACCAGTGCCGAGGCGAAGTCGACCGCACCGAAGACGATCATGCGGGGTGCCGGGACCGAGGACTCGATCAGCAGCGTGAGCGGTGCTCCGCAGCGCGAGCCCCGCGCGCCGGTCTCCAGGGTGCCGGTGCGCCCCGCGTCCAGGAAGGCGCCGGCCTCGGCGGCCGCCGTGCGGTCCAGGTCGGGGTGTCCGCCGAAGCCGCCGGTGCGGGAGCCGTCCGCCCGGACGAGGAGCGCGCGGCCCACCAGTTCCGCCGGACCGCTGACGATCCGGGCCACCGCCGCCGTCCCACCGCGCGCGGCGGCGGCGAGCGCGGCGGCCAGTACCGGGCGGACGGGATCGGCCACCCGTACCGGCGTGACGAGGATGTCGATGACCCCGCCGCAGGTCAGACCCACGGCGAAGGCGTCCTCGTCGCCGTGTCCGAAGCGCTCCAGCACGGTTTCGCCGGTCTGGAGCGCGTGCCGGCACAGCTCGTACACGGCCCCTTCCACACAGCCTCCGGAGACCGAGCCGACCACCGTGCCGTCGGCGTCCACCGCGAGGGCGGCGCCGGGCCGGCGGGGGGCGCTGCCCTCGACGGCCACCACGGTGGCCACGGCGAAGTCGCGTCCCCGCTCGACCCACCGGTTCAGCTCCTCGGCGATGTCCAGCATGTGTCGGTCTCCTCGGGCAAGGGGTGTGCCCCGGGTTCCCCGGGCGGCGGCTAGTGCACGCCCATCCAGCTCTCGATCGGGTCGAGGGCGAAGTAGACGACGAAGATCACCGTCAGGGCCCACATGAACACGCCGATCTCCCTGGCCTTGCCCTGGGCGGCCTTGATGGCGACGTAGGAGATGACGCCGGCGGCGACACCGGCCGTGATCGAGTACGTGAACGGCATCAGGACGACGGTCAGGAAGACCGGGATCGCGGTGGCCCGGTCGGCCCAGTCCACGTGCCGGGCGTTCATCATCATCATCGCTCCGATGACGACCAGCGCGGCGGAGGCCACCTCCTGCGGCACGATCGCGGTGATCGGCGTGAAGAAGAGGCAGCCCGCGAAGAACAGGCCGGTGACGACCGAGGCGAGCCCGGTGCGGGCCCCCTCCCCGACGCCGGTCGCGGACTCGACGAAGACGGTCTGGCCGGAGCCGCCCGCCACGCCGCCGATGGCACCGCCGGCGCCGTCGATGAACAGCGCCTTCGACAGGCCCGGCATGCGGCCCCTGTCGTCGGCGAGCTTCGCCTCGGTGCCGACGCCGATGATGGTGGCCATCGCGTCGAAGAACCCGGCCAGCACCAGCGTGAAGACGATCATGCCGACCGTCATCGCGCCGACCTCGCCCCAGCCGCCGAACTCCAGGTCGCCGAAGAGCGAGAAGTCGGGCATGGAGACCGCGCTGCCGTGCAGTTCGGGAGCGCCGTTGGCCCACTGCCCGGGATCGATGACCCCGGTGGCGTTCAGCAGCGCCGCCACGACCGTGCCGGTGACGATGCCGATCAGGATCGCGCCGGGCGTGTTGCGCGCCTGCAGCATGAAGATCAGCAGCAGGGTGCCCGCGAAGAGCAGGACGGGCCAGCCCGCCAGTTCTCCCGCGGGGCCGAGGGTGAGCGGGGTCGCCTGGCCGGCGTGGACGAAGCCGCCCTTGACCAGGCCGATGATGGCGATGAACAGGCCGATGCCCATGGTGATGCCGTGCTTGAGGGCCAGCGGGATCGCGTTCATGATCATCTCGCGCAGCCCGGTGACCACGAGCAGCATGATGACCACGCCGTACATCACGCACATGCCCATGGCCTGCGGCCAGGTCATCTGGGGAACGACCTGCCCGGCGATCACCCCGGACACCGAGAGCCCGGCGGCCAGGGCGAGCGGCACCTTGCCGACGAAGCCCATCAGGAGCGTGGTGAGCGCCGCGGCGAACGCCGTAGCGGTGATCAGGGCCTGCTGGCCCAGGGTGTCGCCCGCCGCGTCCTTGCCGGACAGGATCACGGGGTTGAGAAGGACGATGTACGCCATCGCCATGAAGGTGGTGACGCCGCCGCGCACCTCACGCGCGACCGTGGATCCTCTGTGGGATATGTGAAAGTACCGGTCGAGCCAGGACCGTCCGCCGGGGACGCGGCAACCCGCGCCCGCGTCCTCGGCGGTGATCTCGGGCTCCACTGACTGCTGGGTCATGGGGCCGTCTCCCAAGGTTCATAGGTGCACCCGGTCGGCCGCTGGGGCGGTCGCGGGATTTGGGATGAGCACGACCCGGGGGACGGCCCGAGACGAACGCATGTGTGGTGGTACTTCAAGCGCCGCGAGCGGAGCGGGGCTTGGTCTGTGCTCCGGGCGGCGCGGAGTGTGTGACGTTCCGTGCGCCGCCCGGAGGGTCTTGGCCCGCCGTACCGGTCAGGTGTTCCGGTCGTACCGGCGTGCGGTCGAGCGCCAGCCCGGTCGCGTCCCGGACGGCCGCGAGGACCGCCGGAGTCGACGACAGGGTCGGGGCCTCACCGACACCGCGCAGCCCGTAGGGCGCGTGGTCGTCGGCGAGTTCGAGCACGTCGACCGGGAGGGCCGGCGTGTCGAGAATCGTGGGGAGCAGGTAGTCCGTGAAGGAGGGGTTGCGGACCTTCGCGGTCACGGGATCGACGACGATCTCCTCCATCACCGCGATTCCCATGCCCTGGATGGTGCCGCCCTGGATCTGGCCGACGACGGAGAGCGGGTTGAGTGCCTTGCCGACGTCCTGGGCGCAGGCCAGTTCGATCACCTTGACCAGGCCGAGTTCGGTGTCGACGTCGACGACCGCGCGGTGCGCGGCGAAGGAGTACTGGACGTGGCCGTTGCCCTGGCCGGTGCGCAGGTCGAAGGGCTCGGTCGGCCGGTGCCGCCACTCCTCCTCGACCTCGACGGCCTCGTCCTCCAGGATGTCGGCCAGGTCGGCGAGGACCTCGCCGCCGTCGGTGACGACCTTGCCGCCCTCCAGGAGGAGTTCGGCACTCGCCCAGGCCGGGTGCCGGGAGCCGAGCTTGCGGCGGCCGATCCGCAGGATCTTCTCGCGCACGCTCTCGCAGGCGTTCTTCACGGCGCCGCCGGTGACGTATGTCTGCCGGGAGGCCGAGGTGGAGCCGGCCGAGCCCACCTGCGTGTCGGCGGGGTGGATGGTGACCTGCGTGACGCCCAGCTCGGTGCGGGCGATCTGCGCGTGGACGGTGACGCCGCCCTGGCCGACCTCCGCCATCGCCGTGTGCACGGTGGCGACGGGCCGGCCGCCGACGACCTCCATGCGGACCTTGGCGGTGGAGTAGTCGTCGAAGCCCTCGGAGAAGCCGACGTTCTTGATGCCGACCGCGTAGCCGACGCCCCTGACGACGCCCTCGCCGTGCGTGGTGTTGGACAGACCGCCGGGCAGCTGCCGTACGTCGGCGCCTTCGCTGGACTCCCACTGGCGCTCCGGCGGCATAGGCATCGCCTTGACTCGGCGCAGGAGTTCGGCGACCGGCGCCGGGGAGTCGACCGGCTGGCCGGTGGGCATGACCGTGCCCTGCTCCATGGCGTTGATCCGGCGGAACTCCACCGGGTCCATGCCGAGTTCCGCGGCCACCTTGTCCATCTGCGCCTCGTAGGCGAAGCACGCCTGGACCGCGCCGAAGCCGCGCATGGCGCCGCAGGGCGGGTTGTTGGAGTAGAGGGCGAGGGCCTCGATCTCCACGTCGTCGATCACGTACGGGCCGGCGGACAGCGAGGAGGCGTTGCCGACGACCGCCGGGGAGGCGGAGGCGTAGGCGCCGCCGTCCAGGACGATCCGGCACTTCATGTGCGTGAGCCGGCCGTCCCGGGTGGCGCCGTGCTCGTAGTGGAGCCTGGCCGGGTGGCGGTGGACGTGGCCGAAGAAGGACTCGAAGCGGTTGTAGACGATCTTGACGGGCTTGCCGGTGCGCAGCGCGAGCAGGCAGGCGTGGATCTGCATCGACAGGTCCTCGCGCCCGCCGAAGGCGCCGCCCACGCCGGACAGCGTCATCCGCACCTTGTCCTTGGGCAGGCCGAGCACGGGGGCGATCTGGCGCAGGTCGGAGTGGAGCCACTGGGTGGCGATGTAGAGGTCGACTCCGCCGTCCTCCGAGGGGACCGCGAGACCGGACTCGGGGCCGAGGAATGCCTGGTCCTGCATGCCGAAGCGGTAGTCGCCCGTGACGATCACGTCGGCGCGCCCGGCGGCCTCGTCGGCGTCGCCGCGCACGATCGGCTGACGGTGCACGATGTTGGGGTGCGGGACGTGGGCGATGTGGTGGTCGTCGCGGTCCTCGTGGACGAGGACCGCGTCGGGGGCGGTCGCGGAGGCCTCGTCGGTGATGACCGGCAGCTCCCTGTACTCGACCTTGATCTTCGCGGCGGCGCGGCGCGCGGTCTCCGGATGGTCGGCGGCGACGATGGCGACCGGCTCACCGTGGTGGCGGACCTTGCCGTGGGCGAGGACCGGGGTGTCCTGGATCTCCAGGCCGTAGTGGCGTACGCCGGTCGGCAGGTCCTCGTACGTCATGACGGCGTGCACACCGGGCAGGGCGAGCGCCTCGCCGGTGTCGACGGACACGATCTCGGCGTGTGCGACGGGGGAGCGCAGGGTCTGCCCCCAGAGCATGTCCTCGTGCCACATGTCGGACGAGTACGCGAACTCTCCGGTGACCTTGAGGGTGCCGTCCGGACGGAGCGTGGACTCGCCGACGCCGCCCCTGCTCCCGGAGCCCTGGGTGATCCTCGTGGGTGCGCCGTTGGCGGCCATGCTCACGCTCCCTCGGACCGGCGGGCCGCGGCCAGACGGACCGCGTCCATGATCTTCTCGTAGCCCGTGCAGCGGCACAGGTTGCCCGAGAGCGCCTCGCGGATGTCCGCGTCGGACGGGTCCGGGTGACGCTCCAGCATCTCGTCGGCGGCCACCAGCAGTCCCGGCGTGCAGAAGCCGCACTGGACGGCGCCGGCCTCGATGAACGCCTGCTGGACGGGGGCCAGTCCGGCGCTGTCGCCGGTCTGCGAGCCGGTCCCCGCGGCCCGCCACCGCCTGGCCGCGTCGAGCGAGGCGCCCTCTGCGCCGCGGGCGCCGGTGACGCGGCCCTCGGCACGCTGCCGGGCGAACTCCGCCAGACCCTCGACCGTGACGACCTCCCGGCCCTCGGCCTGGCCGGCCGCCACCAGGCAGGAGCACACCGGAACGCCGTCCAGGCGGACCGTGCAGGAGCCGCACTCGCCCTGCTCGCAGGCGTTCTTGGAGCCGGGCAGGCCCAGCCGCTCGCGCAGTACGTGGAGCAGGGACTCGCCCTCCCACACGTCGTCGGCTTCCTGCGGACGTCCGTTGACGGTGAAGTTGACGCGCATCACGCGGCTCCTTCCGTGGTACGGCGGACGCCGCGGTACGACTCCCAGGTCCAGGTGAGCGTCCGGCGGGCCATGACGCCGACCGCGTGGCGGCGGTAGCTCGCGGTGCCCCGGACGTCGTCGACCGGGTCGCAGGCGGCGGAGCACAGGTCCGCGAACCGCTTGACGGCCGACGGGGTGATGATCTTCCCGTGGTCCCAGAAGCCGCCCTCGTCGAGCGCCGCGTTCAGGAACTCCTCGGCGGCCGTCGCACGGACCGGGGTCGGCGCGGCCGAGCCGATGCCGGTGCGGACCGTGCGGCTTTCGGGGTGCAGGGCGAGGCCGAAGGCGCACACGGCGATGACCATGGCGTTTCGGGTGCCCACCTTGGAGAACTGCTGCGGTCCTGCGGCCCTGTCGACGTGCACGGCGCGGATCAGCTCGTCGGGCTCCAGCGCGTTGCGCTTCACGCCCGTGTAGAACGCGTCGATCGGGATCAGCCGCCTGCCGCGCACCGACTCGGCCTCGACCTGCGCGCCGGCCGCCAGCAGCGCCGGGTGGGCGTCGCCCGCCGGGGAGGCGGTGCCGAGGTTCCCGCCCACGCCGCCGCGGTTGCGGATCTGCGGGGAGGCGACCGTGTGCGAGGCGAGGGCGAGCCCCGGCAGCTCGGTACTCAGGTTCGCCATGATCCCGGAGTAGGGCACGGAGGCACCGAGCCGTACGGAGTCCTCGCCGACCTCCCACTCGGCGAGGTCGCCGATACGGTTGAGGTCCATGAGGTAGTCGGGCCTGCGGTGATCGAAGTTGATCTCGACCATCACATCGGTGCCACCCGCGATCGGCACAGCGGTGGGGTGCTCGGCCTTCGCGGCGAGCGCCTCCTCCCAGCTGGCGGGGCGAAGGAAGTCCATGACCGGCTCTCCTCCTCGACTTCGTCCGGTGGTGTCCGCGTGTGGTGGGTAGTGGAGATCGAGCCAATTCCGTGGGCGGTGACCCGGCTCGTTCATGTGCTGTTCACGTGGAATGGCCTCAGTACACCGCCGTGTGCTCCACCAGGGTCAGTCGCAGAAACCATGAAGGAGTTGGCTGGCCAGGGCGGGCATCTTGTAGATTCGTATGAACGAAGGTACTCGGGAGCCTCCTCGTTCTCCCACGGAAACGGGCGACACGGCCGCGTGACCTGGAACACTTCGAGACAAAGAACGGCGGCGACGAGAATGCGGCTGCGCGCACTGCTGGACACCGACGCGCTGGGCCTCATGCTGCTCGGCGGCGAGGACGAGCTGGACCGCACGGTCCGGGGCGTGATGACCACCGACCTGCGGGACCCCAGCCGCTATCTCTCGGGCGGCGAACTGGTGCTCACCGGCCTGGCCTGGCGCCGGGACGCCGCCGACTCGGAGCCGTTCGTCCGCCTCCTGGTGCAGGCCGGGGTGGCAGCGCTGGCCGCCGGTGAGGCGGAGCTGGGGAGCGTGCCCGAGGACCTGGTGCTCGCGTGCGTGCGGCACCGGCTGCCGCTGTTCGCGGTGCACGAGTCGGTGGCCTTCGCGACCATCACCGAGCACGTCGTGCGCCAGGTGTCCGGCGAGCGGGCCGGGGACCTGGCGGCCGTGGTGGACCGGCACCGCCGGATGATGACCTCGGGACCGGCGGGCGGCGGCCCCGACGTGGTTCTTGACCTTCTCGGCTCCGACCTCGACCTGCGGGCCTGGGTGCTCTCCCCCACCGGACGGCCGGTCGCCGGCCCGAAGGACGCGGATCCCGCGCTCTCCGCCGACGTGTGCGCCAAGCTGGCGGCGGAGCACCTCGCGGCCACCCGCACGGGCCGGCGCCCACCGCACCGGGTGCCCCTGGGCGGCACGACGTACAGCCTCTTCCCGGTGCGCGGCCGGGGCCGGCTCCCGGCGACGCCCGGGGGGACGCGGGTCCCGCTGGGCGCGGGCGCCGGACGGGACGCGCGCGAGACGGTGCTGTCCGACTGGCTGCTGGTCGTCGAGGCGGACGCCGGGGACTGGGCCGGGGAGCGGCTCGACCTGCTGTACGGCGTCACGCAGCTGATCGCGGTCGAGCGGGACCGGCGGGACGCGGCACGCACGGTGCGGCGGCGGCTCGCCCACGAGGTTCTGGAGCTGGTGCAGACGGGCGCCGCGCCCGCCGAGATCGCGGCCCGGCTGCGGGTGGCGGCGCCGGTGCTGCTGCCGGGTCTCGGCGCCGCCCCGCACTGGCAGGTAGTGGTGGCCCGCGTGGAGTGGGACGACGGCGACGAGGAGACCGGCCGGGTCGCGCAGAGCCTGCTGGAGGAGATCCTCGTCGACCCGCACGCCACCGGCCCCGAGCAGTCCGACCGCATCGCCGTGGCGCACACCGGTGACGAGGCCGTGGCCCTCGTACCGCTGCCGGCGGTCTCCGGCGAGCACGACGGCTCCGAGGCCGGTGTCCTCGCGGACGCGCTTCTGGCGTCCGTACGGGAACCCCTGTCGGCGGGGCTGGACGGCGACGGGCGGGTCACGCTCGGCGTCAGCGCGGCCGTGCACTCGGCGGAAGGGCTGCGCGGGGCACTGGAGGAGGCCCGGCACGCGCGCCGGGTCGCCGCGGCGCGCCCCGGCCGGGTCTGCGCGGCCGGCCACCAGGAACTGGCCTCGCACGTGCTCCTGCTCCCCTTCGTCCCCGACGACGTCCGCCGCGCCTTCACCGCCCGGCTGCTCGACCCGCTACGGGACTACGACCGCCGCCACCGCGCCGAGCTGATCCCGACGCTGGAGGCCTTCCTCGACAGCGACGGCTCCTGGACGCGCTGCGCGAACCGGCTCCACCTGCACGTCAACACGCTGCGCTACCGCGTCGGGCGGATCGAGCAGTTGACGGGGCGTGACCTGTCGCGCCTCGAGGACAAGCTGGATTTCTTCCTGGCACTGCGTATGAGCTGAGCCGTGGGCGCCGGGACACCCGTGCCCGGTCCCAAACCCGGGGAGCGGGAAGTCCACGACTTTGTGAAAAGTTTCACCCATCCCCTTGGCCGGGCCGCCGGATCCATGCTGAGATGCGGCCACCACTCGAGAGCTCGACGGCGTGCTAAGGGGAGGGCGACGTGGCGCATTCCGCCATGGCTGGTTCTGGCTGGGGAACGACCGAAGGTGACGATCCGCTCCAGACCGCGGTGTGGCGGTTGCGTTCGCGCGGCTGCTGGGCCGACGCGGCGGCCCTGCTGGAGCCGGTCACCGCGGACACCGCCTTGCAGCGGACCACGCTGCTGGTGGAGCGGTGCCTGTACACGGAGCAGGGCTGGGCCGAGGCCGAGGACGCGCTGCGCACCGCGGAGGCCCTGGCCCACAGCGACGACGAGCGCGGGGCGGCCGCCTGCGAACGGGGGCAACTCGCGTACGCCGCCACGGTGCACGGGGTGCGCGACCGGGCCGACGAGGCGCGGGCCGCGCTGGGCCGTGCGGCGGCGCTGATCGCGCCGGGGGCCGGGGGGCGGGCGCTGCTGGACTTCCGGCGCGGACTGCTCGCGGAGAACCTGACCCGCTCGCCGCAGGCCGCCCGCGCGGCGTACCGGCGGGCCCACGCCGGCGCCACGGCGCACGCCGACCCGCTGCTCCAGTCCTTCACCTGGCGGCATCTGGCCGGCCTCGCCCTGCGGGAAGGGGAGCTGGCCGAGGCACGGCACGGTTTCGCCGAGTCGCTGCGCATCCGCGAGGAGCTGGGGTACCTCGTCGGTACGGCACCGGCACTGGCGTCGCTCGCGGACGCGGAGTCGGAACCCGAGGCGTCACGGCTGCGGGAGGAGGCACGGCGGCTGTTCCGGCTGCTGGGGGGCGTGCCGACGTGGCTGGCACGACAGCTGGCCCCACCGGGCGCGGGCGCGGCCACGGCGTGACGGCAGGCGCCCCGGACGGCCGCGGGGGCCGGACCCCCGCGAAGAAGGTGCCCGCGAGCCGTACGGAACGGAAGAAGGTGCCCGCGAGCCGTACGGAACGGCGGGAGCCTCGTGGCGGCAGAAAGTCCCGTAGCGGCGGGAGGCCCATAGCGGCAGGAGGTCCGGGCGGGCGGGCGGCGCCGCTCAGGGGGTGCCGGTGAAGTGTTCTCCGACCAGGGCCCGCACCACGTCCGGGTCGCCGGCGATCAGCGCGTCCAGCAGCGCCGTGTGCTCGTGCGCGTCGGTGACCAGGTCGGCCCGCCCCCGCACGGCGGGTGCGCCGGCCGGCGGCCACTGGGCGCGGCGGTGCACGTCACCGGCGATCCGGACGAGCTGCTCGTTGCCGGCCAGCGCGAGCACCCCGCGGTGGAAGGCGCGGTCGGCCTCGGCGTACGTGACCGGGCAGCCTGCGGACGCGGCCCGGACGGTGGCCTCGGCGAGGGGGCGCAGCTCGGCCCAGCGCTCGGCGGGCACCGTACGGGCCAGGCGGAGCCACACCGGGACCTCGATCAGGGCCCGGACCTCGGCCAGCTCGGCCAGTTCGCCCTCGCCGCGCTCGACGACGCGGAAGCCGCGGTTGGGCACGACCTCGACGGCGCCCTCCAGGGCCAGCTGCTGCATGGCCTCCCGTACGGGGGTCGCCGAGACACCGAACCGGTCGCCGAGCGCGGGCGCCGAGTAGACCTCGCCGGGCCGCAGCTCGCCGGTGACCAGTGCGCTGCGCAGCGCGTCGAGGATCTGCCCGCGCACGGAGGAACGCCGGACGAGGTCACGCGGGCGGGATGCGGAGGGGCCGGCTGCGGGCGGTTCGCCGTGGGTGTGCTCGCCGCGCGCCGCGCCGTCCGGTTCCCCGGCGTGGCGGGCTCGGTCCCGGGCCACGTCCGCCGCCCCGGGCTGCGCCGGAACCCGCACCGCACCGGCCGCACGCGCCCGTCCGGTCCCCGCTCCTGCGGCGCCCTGCGCGCTGGGCTTCACGGGTCCTCCTGCGGGACGTGTCGGTACTTGGGGTCATTACGGCGGGTTGTCACCTGCCCGTCAAGCACCATAAGGGCAGGGGCCGTCAGTTCAAATCCCAAAGGCTTTGGGTAAGGTAAGGCTTACCTTTAAGTAGCCCGTTGCCCTGACGTGGATCGGTGGTCCCGCATGCCTGTCGCCCGCTCGGCCTTCACGGACGCCTACGCGCGCCTGTCCGAGGTCCTCCCGGGCCTGGGCGTCACCGAGCTGGCCGCGGGCGACGAGCCTCCGCGCGGCGAGGACTGGGTCGCGGCCGCCTCGCTCGCCGCGGGCGGGCCGGAGCTGACGGCGTTTCTGGCCTGGGACGAGGCCCAGGTGCTGCGGGACTACGGGCAGCGGGCCCGGCCGGACGTGATCGCGAGCTTCGGACTGCACCGGTACGCGTGGCCGGCCTGTCTGCTGATCACCGTGCCGTGGTTCCTGGGCCGCCGGGTGCCCCGTTACCCGGCGGCCCAGGTGGCCTACGACCGCACCGCCGCCGGGCTCCCCCTCGGCCGCATGGCCGTGCGTGCCGCCGGTTTCGCCTGCCTCCCCGATGATCCGGCCGCCGCCCTGCCCGGCGCCCGGGTGGTCGCCGACGAAGAGGCGCTGCGCGCCGAGGTACGGGCCTCGGTCGCCGAACACCTGGAGCCGGTGCTGGCCGGATTCGGCCCCCGGATGCGGCGGCGCGGACGCGCCCTGTGGGGCATGGCGACCGACGAGGTCGTCGAGGGCCTGTGGTACGTGGCCCATCTGCTCGGCGAGCAGGAACGGGCGCGGCGCGAGCTGGAACTGCTGCTGCCGGGCGCGACCAAGCCGTACGTCGGGGACGCGGCGTTCCGCGAGCTGAAGGGGCCGGACGGCGAGCCGCTGCACACCCGGGACCGGGCGAGCTGCTGCATGTTCTACACCCTGCGCCCCGAGGACACCTGCGCGACCTGCCCGCGCACCTGCGACGCGGACCGGGTCGGCAAGCTGCTCGCGACGGCGGGGTGACCCCTCCCGTCCACTGACGGGTGGTCAGCGGGCCCGAGATCGTCGACTAGGATCGGCGGCGTTGTTTCACAACATCCCCACGCGACGCGGCAACTTCCCGTGGAACCACTCGTACGGGTAGTCTTATTCGAACTCAACTCCCGCCCCTCATGCGGCAGTTCGAGCAGAACGCCGCCCTGGGCACCCCCTCTGCACTCTCTTGGCGGCCTCTTGCCGCGAAACCCCCTGAGGGCCGCTGGGTTTGGGCCACCATGGCGGGCGTTACGCCCTATCCCACTGCAAGGGACCCCTGATGAGATTGACCGACATATCGCTGAACTGGCTGCTTCCGGGCGCCGTGCTGCTCCTGGGCATGCTGGCGGCGGTGGCGGTGCTCGCGCGCGGCAAGCGTTCCTCGGGGAAGGACGCGGGCGCGGACGACTCGTGGGAGCGCATGGAGGAGCGCCGCCGGCGCAAGGAGGCCCTCTACGGCACCTTCTCCTACGGCCTGCTCTTCTGCTGTGCGGCGGTCGCCGCGGCGCTCTCCTTCCACGGTCTGGTCGGCTTCGGCGAGCAGAACCTCGGTCTGAGCGACGGCTGGCAGTACCTGGTCCCGTTCGGACTCGACGGCGCGGCCATGTTCTGTTCCGTTCTCGCGGTGCGCGAGGCCAGCCACGGTGACGCGGCGCTCGGCTCGCGCATACTCGTGTGGGCCTTCGCGTGCGCCGCGGCCTGGTTCAACTGGGTGCACGCGCCCCGCGGCCTGGGGCACGCGGGCGCCCCGCACTTCTTCGCGGGCATGTCCCTGTCGGCGGCCGTGCTGTTCGACCGGGCCCTGAAGCAGACCCGCCGGGCCGCTCTGCGCGAGCAGGGTCTGGTGCCGCGTCCGCTGCCGCAGATCCGCATGGTCCGCTGGCTGCGTGCTCCCCGGGAGACGTACCGCGCCTGGTCGCTGATGCTCCTGGAGGGCGTGCGCAGCCTGGACGAGGCGGTCGAGGAGGTGCGCGACGACCGGCGCCAGAAGGAGGAGAAGAAGCTCCGGCGGCGCGAGCAGGAGCGGCTGGAGCGCGCACAGCTCAAGGCGATCAGCCGTGGCCACGGCCACCGCGGCTTCCCCGGCCGCGGCGGCCGTCAGGTCGAGGTCGAGGTGCAGCAGGTCGAGCGCGGCTCGGAACGCGCCACCGCGGAGCCTGCCATATCCACCCCGGAGCAACTGCCCGCAGCCCGGCGGCCCTCCCTGCAGCCCGTACGGAACGGGTCTGACCCGGCGACCGTGGACCTCACCGCGGAGGACGACACCCAGGCCCTGCCCCGCCTGGACTCCCTGGAGCGCAAGCTCAAGGACCTGGAGCAGCAGTTCGGCTGAACCACGCCGGACGGGACGAGCCGAGGCGCCGGGTCTCCGGCGCCTCAGGCCGCTTCCGTGCCCAGTTCGAACCAGACCGACTTGCCCGCCCCGCAGGGCCGTACGCCCCAGTCGTCGGCGAGGGACTCCACCAGGACCAGCCCTCTGCCGTTGGTGCTCTCCTCGACCTGCGGGGCACGGGGTCCGGGCTGCCGGCCCCGGCCCACGAAGTCCCGTACCTCGACCCGCAGCGCGCGCGGGCCGACCGTCGCGGTGAGGACGGCGCCCTCGTCGGTGTGCACGAGTGCGTTGGTCACGAGCTCGCTGGTGAGCAGCTCGGCGACCTCCGACCGTCCGGGCTCGCCCCAGTGCCGCAGCAGCTCACGCAGGGCCCGCCGGGCCACGGGCACCGCCCGCAGGTCCGCCCGGCCGAGCCGTTGCCTGAGCTGTGGCACCGTCTGCTCCTTCATGTCCCCCGTCGGCGTGCTGATGTCGTCTCCCCCTGTCTGTCCCGCTCCGGCCGGTCCCGCTCTGGTCGGAGCCGCTCTGGTCGGTCATGCCCCGGTCGGTCATGTCCGGTCGGTCCCGCTCTGGTCGATCCCACTCCGGCCGGTCCCGCTCCGGTCGAACATCTTCACGGGGAAGCCTTGCCCGTTCGGGCCCCGGACAGTCATGCGGTTTCGGGCGGACTGCCCGTCCGGTCACGGCCGGGGCACGTTGCGCAGGTTCGAGCGGGCCATCTGGACCATGCGTCCGACGCCGCCGTCCAGGACGATCTTCGAGGCGGACAGGGCGAATCCGCTGACCATGTCGGCGCTGATCTTCGGCGGGATGGACAGGGCGTTGGGGTCGGTGACGACGTCGACGAGGGCCGGCCCCTTGTGCTTGAAGGCGGCCTTCAGCGCCCCCGCCAGGTCCTTGGGCTTCTCCACCCGTACACCGAAGGCGCCGCAGGCCTCGGCGACTGCGGCGAAGTCGGGGTTCTTGTTGGCCACGCCGTGCGAGGGCAGGCCCGCGACCAGCATTTCCAACTCCACCATGCCGAGCGAGGAGTTGTTGAAGAGGACGACCTTCACCGGCAGATCGTGCTGGACGAGGGTGAGGAAGTCGCCCATCAGCATGGTGAAGCCGCCGTCGCCCGACATCGAGACGACCTGCCGGCGCCGGTCGGTGAACTGGGCGCCGATCGCCATCGGCAGCGCGTTCGCCATCGAGCCGTGGGAGAAGGAACCGATGATGCGGCGGCGGCCGTTGGGCGAGATGTAGCGGGCTGCCCAGACGTTGCACATGCCGGTGTCCACGGTGAACACCGCGTCGTCGTCGGCCATTTCGTCCAGCATGGCGGCCACGTACTCGGGATGGATCGGGACGTGCTTGTCGACCTTGCGGGTGTACGCCTTGACGACGCCCTCCAGCGCGTCCGCGTGCTTCTTCAGCATCCGGTCGAGGAAGCGGCGGTTCTTCTTCTCCTTCACCCGTGGGATCAGACAGCGCAGCGTCTCCCGCGCGTCGCCCCACACCGCGAGGTCCAGTTTGGAGCGCCGGCCCAGGTGCTCGGGCCGGACGTCGATCTGGGCGATCTGCACGTCGTCGGGCAGGAAGGCGTTGTACGGGAAGTCCGTGCCGATCAGGAGCAGCAGATCGCACTCGTGGGTGGCCTCGTAGGCGGCGCCGTAGCCGAGCAGTCCGCTCATGCCGACGTCGAAGGGGTTGTCGTACTGGATGAACTCCTTGCCGCGCAGGGCGTGCCCCACCGGTGCCTTGAGCTTCCCGGCGAACTCCATGACCTCGGCGTGCGCGCCCGCCGTGCCGCTGCCGCAGAACAGGGTGACCTTGTCGGCGTCGTCGATCATCCGCACCAGCCGGTCGATCTCCTCGTCGCCGGGGCGGACGGTGGGCCGGGAGGTGACCAGGGCGGTCTCGGCGGCCTTCTCCCGAGCGGGCTCGTCCGCGATGTCGCCGGGCAGGGAGACGACGCTGACGCCGCCCTGGCCGACGGCGTGCTGGATGGCGGTCTGCAGCAGCCTCGGCATCTGCTTCGGGCTGGAGATCAGCTCGCTGTAGTGACTGCACTCGCGGAACAGCTGGTCGGGGTGGGTCTCCTGGAAGAAGCCGAGACCGATCTCGCTCGACGGGATCTGCGAGGCGAGGGCGAGTACGGGGGCCATGGAGCGGTGGGCGTCGTAGAGCCCGTTGATGAGGTGGAGGTTGCCGGGACCGCAGGAGCCGGCGCACGCGGTCAGCTTCCCGGTGATCTGCGCCTCCGCACCCGCGGCGAAGGCGGCGGTCTCCTCGTGCCGCACGTGCACCCATTCGATGCCGGAGTGGCGGCGCACGGCGTCCACGACCGGGTTGAGGCTGTCGCCGACGACTCCGTAGAGGCGCCGGACCCCGGCGCGGGTGAGGATGTCGACGAACTGTTCCGCGACGTTCTGTTTGGCCATGGCTCCAGCTATGCCACAGCGAGCGGCCTCACGCCTCCCAAACGGCGGCGGCCGTACGGTCGTCCGCGTATCCCTTGACCCGGACGAGGCCGTCGGCGAGGAACTCCGCGAGTCCGGGCGGGGTGCGGTGCGCCCATCGCCGCGCGAGGAACTCGGCCAGCTCGGGCTCGCTCGACAGCGGCTCGGCCAGGCCCGTGGTGCACATCAGGAGCACATCACCCGGGCGGGCTACGGAGGCCCGGAAGCGGAAGGGCTCGCGAGGCGGCTCGGCGGACGGTCCCTCGTACGGACCGGGGGGCGTGGTGATGCCGAGGTCCATGGTGAGCCGGTCGCCCGCGGGCGTCTCGCTGGGCGCGTCGTCGGGCGTGCTCCTCGGCGTTCCCCTGGGCGCGGAGCCGAAGCCGAGGACGGGCTCACCCGTGACGTCGCCGACGCTCGGCTCCATGTCCTGCCAGGCGCCGTCGCGCAGCCGGAGCAGGCCACCCGCGCCGACGCCGAAGAACACCCGTGTGCGGCACTCGGGGGCGGCGGGCAGCAGCAGGCAGCGCAGGGTGGCCGCGTACTCGTGCGGGGCGAGGCCCTGTTCGACGGCGCCGGCGCGGAGCCGGCCGAGACTGCGGTCGGTGAGGCGGTGCAGGCCGGACTTCAGGTCGCCGCGCCGGGCGGCCCGCAGGTCCTCGGCGAGCCGGGCGTGGCTGCGGCCCACGGCGCGGCCGATCAACCGGCAGACCTCCGCCGCCGCCCGGTGCGCGCCGGGTGTCGCGCGGGCGCCGGTGGCCATCGCCACCAGGATCAGCGCGTGCTCGCCGGTGCCGAACCGGGCGACGAGCAGCGCGTCGCGGCGCTGCTCGCCCCGGTACCGGGGCGAGTCCCCGCGCACGGAGACGGCTCGAAGCGTGCAAGTCCCGTACCGGGCGCCGTCCAGCACGGTGTCCGGGACCAGTCCGTCGAGCCCGTCGGGATCGGCGGGCGGCAAGGCGCTGGGCTCGGCGTCGTAGGTGGGCGGCCCGGCGCCGACGTAGTCACGGTCGGCGCCGTCCGGGGCGGGAGGCACCGAGGGGACGAACGGAGGCGGGAGCGGGGGCAGCTCCGACGCGGTCCCGGGCGGCGGCATCACGGCGGAGGGCTCGCTGAGGTCGGCGGCCCCGGTCCCCGAGGTGGTGAGACCACGCGGGCCACCACCCGGCCGCCCGCCCGGCCGCGGAGCCGACGGCGGAGGAGACGACACCGCCCCCTCACCGGCACCGGCCACCTGCCCGGCCGTCGCGTCCGATATCGTGCCGGTCCCCTCACCTCCGGGCAGCACGGTGCCGGACCGCCCGGCCTCCGACGGCGCGGCACCGGGCCGCTCAGAACCCGGAGGTACGGTGCCGGACCCCTCACGACCCGACGACGCCCTACCGGACCACTCAGAACCCGACGCGGTGCCGAGCCGTGCGGCACCCGGCGGGGCGGCGGGCCCTCCGGCACCCGGCGGCGCAGCGCCGGGCCCCTGGGGCCCCGGCGGGAAGCTCACCGGGCCGGTGGGGGTCGTGGGCGGAGGCTCCCAGGGGGCCCGGGGCGGGGGCGGGCCGGGAGGGCGCGGAAGTCCGCTACCGCCCGAGGCGCCGTCACCACGCGGCGAGTCCCCACGGCGCAGGAAACCACCACCGCCCGAAGCGTCGTCACCACGCGGCGAGTCCCCACGGCGCAGAAAGCCACCGCCGCCCGAGGCGCCGTCACCACGCGGCGAGTCCGCATGGCCCGGGGGACCGCCGTCGCGCGGCACGTCGTCGGCGCGCGACGGGCCTCCGGGGCGCGAAGGGCCGCTCCCGTGCGGGGTGTCACCAGCACGCGGCGGGACCTGAGGGGGTGGAGGGCCGCCACCGCTCGCCGGGTCCGTGCTGCGGGGGCCGGGGACGCCCGGGGGCTTCGCCGGGGCCCACCAGGGGGGCCGGGGGGCGGCCGGAGGGGGGGTGCGGGTGGCGGGGGGATCGGGTGGAGCGGGGTCCGGCTCAGGCGGTTGTGCCGCCTCCCCCTCAGGCGGTTGTGCCGCCTCCCCGGTGCCGTGGTCCGGTCCGCGGGCCACCGTGCCCGACACCGACGCGAAGCGGTCGTCCAGGGAATCGGGCGCGGCCGTGGGGCCGGTGTCGCCGGTGGAGGCGTCGTACAGCTGCCCCCACCAGTCGTCCTCAGGACCGGTGGGCCTTCCCCCCTGCTGACTCATGCTCCTGATTGTCCACCGACGGAGCCGGATGAGAACGGGGCATCGGGAAATTCGGGTGCACCGGCGCGCGCCGGACGGCGTGTCGGGGGACGCGTCGAGCGGTCCTACGAGGTGGGGTGGCCGAGCGGTTCCACCCCCCACGGGAGAACCGCTCGGCGACGCCACCTTGGCAGAGTGACCGGCGGTACGGCGATGATGTCCGGAGGCGGGTTTGCGCCGTGGCCGTTTCCCGCCACGGACGACCGCCCGGGTGGCGGTCATGGTTCTCGGGGAGGGGCGACGCCGGATGCTGGGAGTGCTGGGTCTCGAGGACACGCACGAGGCGGCCTATCGGGCACTGGTGTCCGTGGGCGCCGCCGACGTGCCCGATCTGGCGCGGCGGCTGGCGCTCGGCGAGCGGGACACCGAGCGTGCGCTGCGCCGGCTCGAGCAGAACGGGCTCGCGGCCCAGTCCTCGGCCCGGCCGGGGCGCTGGGTCGCCGCACCGCCGGGCGTCGCGCTGGGCGCGCTGCTCACCCAGCAGCGGCACGAACTGGAGAAGGCGGAGCTGGCGGCGGCGCTGCTGGCGGAGGAGTACCGGGCGGCGGCGGCCGAGCCCGCGGTGCACGACCTGGTGGAAGTGGTGACCGGCGCCGCGGCGGTCGCCCAGCGCTTCCTCCAGCTCCAGCTCGGCGCGAGCGAGGAGGTGTGCGCGCTGGTCACCGACAAACCGGTCGCCGTGACCGGCATGGAGAACGACGCGGAGGAGCAGGCCACCGGGCGCGGCGTCCGCTATCGCGTGGTGGTCGAGCGGTCGGTCCTCGGCCAGCCGACCGGCATCACCGAGCTGACCGCCGCGCTGGGCCGCGACGAGCAGGTCCGGGTCGTGGACCGGGTGCCGACCAAGCTGATCGTCGCCGACCGGTCCCTCGCCCTGGTGCCGCTCACCGCGCGCTCGTCGGAGCCCGCCGCGCTGGTGGTGCACGCCAGTGGCCTGCTCGAGCTGCTGTCGGGCCTGTTCGAGGCGGTGTGGCGGGACGCCCTCCCGCTGCGTCTGGGCGCGTCCGGCGTGACCGAGCACGGCCCGGACGCCCCCGACGGTACCGACCTGGAGATCCTCTCCCTGCTGCTTGCCGGGCTGACCGACGCGAGCGTCGCCAAGCAGCTCGACCTGGGCCTGCGGACCGTGCAGCGGCGGGTGAAGCGCCTGATGGAGCTGACCGGGGTCACGACCCGGCTGCAGCTGGGCTGGCACGCTTACGAACGGGACTGGGTGGCCAGGAGACACTGACCCCGCCCCGGCCACCACGCCGCACTTCTGCGGATCGCGCCCCGCTCCCGCACCCTGGACAGATGGGAGCGTGGGACCTCCTGCTGGCCGGCCTGGTCATACTGCTCGGGCTGTGCGGCGTGCTGCTGCCCGGCATGCCCGGCTCCTGGCTGGTGTGGGCCGGGGTCGCGTGGTGGGCGCTGAAGAACCCGCAGCCGCTCTCGTGGGCGGTGCTGGTGGGCGCCACCGTCGTCCTGCTGCTGTCCCGGGCGGTGCGCTGGGCGCTGCCGGACCGGCGGCGGAACCGGGACCGGGCCATGCGCCGGCTGATGGCGTACGGGGGCGCGGGTGCCGTCCTCGGCTTCGTACTGATCCCCGTTCTCGGGGCGGTCCCCGGTTTCATGGGCGGCGTCTACCTCGCCGAGCGGCTGCGGCTCGGGCGGCACGGCGAGGCGATGGCGTCACTGCGGACGGCGCTGCGCGCGGGCGGCGCCGATCTGCTGGCGGAACTGTTCGCCTGTCTGCTGATCACCGGGGCGTGGCTGGGAGCGGTCCTGGCCGGCTGAGCGCGGCACCCTCCAGCGACAGCAGCCGCGTCTTGCGTTCCATGCCGCCCGCATAGCCGGTCAGGGAGCCGTCGGCGCCGATCACGCGGTGGCAGGGGCGCAGGATCAGCAGCGGGTTGGCGCCGATCGCACCGCCGACGGCGCGTACGGCCGGCCGCGAGGCGCCGATGCGCGCGGCGATCTCGCCGTACGTCGTCGTCGCCCCGTAGGGCACGTCGTCCAGGGCGGCCCACACGCGCTCCCGGAAGGCGGTGCCCTCGGCGCGCAGCGGCAGCCGGAACTCCTTCAGCTCTCCCGCGAAGTAGGCGCCGAGTTGCTCCTCGGCGTCCCGGAAGGGCCCGGTGTCGTGCCGCCACCCGTCCCTAACGCTCCGGCCGCCCTTCTGCCCGGGCACGGACAGGGAGGTGAGCGCCCCGTCCGCGCCGGCGGTCAGGAGCAGCCGCCCGACGGGACTGTCGGTCTCGTACCAGTACGTCTCGGTGGTGGTCGTGGTCATCGGTCGTTCTCCCACTCTCCTGCTGCGCGCAGGTGGTTGAGTGCGTACGAGCGCCAGGGGCGCCAGGTGTCGGGCACGGTGAGGCCGGGCGGGGCGACGTCCGGGTCGCCGAGGGCGCGGGTGCGCACGACGGCGGCCGTACGGGCGTCCAGGCCGGGCACGGCGAGCAGGGCGCGCTCGGCGTCGTCCCGGTCGGCGCCCGGGTCCAGGCGTACGGCCCCGTCGGCCAGGGCGGCGGCGAGCGCGCCCGGGGTGCCGTCCGGGACCGCCCCCGCGAGGACGGCCGGTTCGGGGAAGAGGTGGGTGAGGGTACCGCAGGGCGCGTCGAGCGCCTTGCCGTACCGCTGGACGAGCCGCTCGGCCTCCGCGCGCCCCACCAGGGCGCGGACCGCGAGTTCGTCGGGGTCGGCGGTGCCCGGTGAGCGCAGCCCCGGGCGGGCGGCGACCAGCGGGGCGAGCCGGGAGTCGGCGCCGAGCCGCTCGTCGACTGCGTACGGGTCGGCGTCGAGGTCGAACAGCCGCCGCAGCCGCTGTACGGACGTGGTCAGGTCGCGGAGGTCGGTGAGGTGGAGGCGGGCCTCGAGCCAGCCGCCACTGCCCGTGCCGGGCCGCCCCGGCCGTTCCTGGACGGCGACGATCCCGGTGCCGTGGGGCAGGCGCAGGGTGCGCCGGTAGAAGCGGCGGCCGGGTTCGCCGCTCACCTCCTCGACCCCGGCGACGGCCTCCCGCCGGAGCAGGTCGAAGACGGGGCCCGGCTGGTAGGGGCCCCGGTGGGCGAGCCGCAGCGGGACGCCGGCGGCGGGGGCGGCGGCGCGCCGGGAGGCCCGGTCGCGGGCCGGGGCCGTGGCGCGCAGCTCGCTCGGGGTGGCCGCGTACACGGCCCGCATCGTGTCGTTGAACTGCCGCACGCTGGCGAACCCGGACGCGAACGCGATCTCGGTGACCGGCAGGCCCGTGGTCTGCAGCAGGACGCGCGCGGTGTGCGCCCGCTGGGCACGGGCGAGGGCCACCGGTCCGGCGCCCAGTTCGGCGGTGAGCTGCCGCTGCACCTGCCGGGCGCTGTAGCCGAGCCGCCCGGCGAGTCCGGCGACGCCCTCGCGGTCGACGACGCCGTCGCCGATCAGCCGCATGGCCCGGCCGACGACGTCGGCGCGGACGTTCCAGTCCGCGGAGCCCGGTACGGCGTCGGGGCGGCACCGCCGGCAGGCCCGGAAGCCCGAGCCCTGCGCGGCGGCCGCCGTGGCGAAGAACCGCACGTTGTGCCGCTTCGGCGTGACCGCGGGGCAGCTGGGCCGGCAGTAGATGCCGGTCGTCTCGACGGCGAAGAAGAACGCGCCGTCGAACCGGGCGTCCCGGCTCCGCACGGCCTCGTACCTGCCGTCCTCGTGCGAGTTCCCGTACGCCGCTGTCCCGGTTGTCTCCGCTGTCCGTGTCACGCTGTCCAGTCTCCGCCAGGCCGGAGGACCCGGGCTGGCGGAAATCGGACATCACGTTGCGGCGGACGGGCGGGCTACCGCGGGCCGCCGCCCCGCTTGGCCTCCATCGCCGCCCTGCCGACGGCGCCCCGGCGCTTCCACTCCTTGCGGATCTCGGCCCGCAGCCGGGCGTCGGTCTTGGCGACGATGCGCTGGTTCTCCCGCATGAGCTTGCGGTAGCTCTCCAGCCGCCGCTCTGGCAGTTCACCGCTGTCGATGGCGGCGAGGACGGCGCAGCCCGGCTCGCTCTCGTGGGCGCAGTCGTGGAACCGGCATCCGTCGGCCAGTTCCTGGATCTCGGCGAAGACCTGCCCGACCCCGTTGCCCGCGTCCCAGAGCCCGACCCCACGCAGTCCGGGGGTGTCGATCAGCACTCCCCCGCCGGGCAGGGCGAGGAGGTTGCGGGTGGTGGTGGTGTGCCGGCCCTTGCCGTCGACGTCGCGGATGGCCCGCACGTCCATGACGTCCTCGCCGAGCAGTGCGTTGGCCAGGGTGGACTTGCCGGCGCCGGACTGTCCGAGCAGCACGGCCGTGCCGCCGCCGACGACGGCGGCCAGGACGTCGAGCCCTTCGCCCTGCTCGGCGCTGACGGACAGCACCGGCACGCCGGGCGCGGCCGCCTCCACGTCCCGCACGAGGTACGCCAGGGTCACCGGGTCGGGCACGAGGTCGGCCTTGGTGAGGACGACCAGGGGCTGTGCCCCGGACTCCCAGGCGAGGGCGAGGAACCGCTCGATCCGGGCGAGGTCCAGCTCCACCGCGAGCGACACGGCGACGACCGCGTGGTCGACGTTGGCGGCGAGGATCTGCCCCTCGGACCGCTTGGAGGAGGTGGAGCGCACGAAGGCGGTACGGCGCGGCAGACACGTCCGTACGTAGCGCGGGGTGCCGTCCGGTTCGACGGCGACCCAGTCGCCGGTGCAGACGACGCGCAGGGGGTCGTCGGGGGTGACGAACGCGGTGTCGGCGCGCAGGACGCCGTCCGCGGTGACGACGTCGCACTGCCCGCGGTCGACGCGGACGACCCGGCCGGGCAGACAGCCCTGTCCGGCGTACGGGGCGAACTCCGACTCCCATCCCGCGTCCCAGCCGTAGGGGGCGAGGGGGTGGGGGGAGGGCGAGGAGGACGAAGGAGAGGAGAGGTTCAAGGGAGACCCTTCACAGGGCGGCCCCGGCGTCCGCGTGTCGCACGCGGAAGGAGAGGTGGGTCAGCCGGTGGCCACGGAGGTGGACTTGACGGACTTCCGGATGCGGGCAGCGCCCGTCGCGATGACAGTCATCGGGTCACACCTCCTGCTCTCTGCTCGGCCGACGGCGGCAGCCGGTCACGGCCACCGCTCGATACGCGTGCATCCTAGAAGCACCGGGGCTCCGGACGCCACGGGATTGTGCTCCTCCCTCAGGACGCGCCCTTCTTGGCGGCGTCGAGAATGTCGAGGACGGTGTGGAAGTACCGGGTCGTCGCGTCGCGCCCGAGATGGCGTTCCTGGAACCCCTTGGCGGTGGGCGCCCTGCCCTTGATCAGGTACCAGACGACGAACGCCTCGTACCCGGTGGTCCGGATGATCTCCATGTCCTTCTTGGGCGAGAGCAGCGGCAGTTCCAGCCCGGGGTCGATCCGCTCGGTCGTGAACACCACGCAGCAGCGCATGCCGTCGGTGACGGTGATGTCCCTGAACGGGTCGAGCGCGACCAGTTCCTCCATCTCGGGGATCGTGCGCAGGCAGACCGCGACCTCGTAGCCGAGGGCCTCGCGCAGATGGGCGCCGATGGTCCGGCTCAGCACCGAACGGTCCTCCTCGGCGGTCTCGAAGAAGACGTTGCCACTCTGGATGTGGCTGCGGACCGCGTCGAATCCCATGTCCCGGAAGAGAGCGCGCAGGTGATCCATCTTCACCGAGCGCCCCGGCACGTTCAGGCCGCGCAGAAACGCGAGATACAGCAAGGCCGACCACCCTCTGTTCGCGGGGCCCCGCGGCCGGGGGATCGTGAGGTCCGGGGCCGGGCCAGCTTACCCACCGGCGGCGTCACCCGGGCGCGGGCCGCGCGCACGCGCGGCCGTTCAGGGTGAAGTCGTACGGCGGTGAGTTCCGACCGCTCCAGGAGGCGAGGAAGCCGAAGGCCAGGCGGCCGTCCGCGGGGACGGACCGGTTGTACGCGGCGGCGCCGGCGGTGACCCGGGAGCCGTTCTGGGTGTGGTTCGCGTCCCACATCTGGCCGATGCGCTGGCCGTCGGGGAAGGTCCAGGCGACCTGCCAGGAGTCGAGCGCGTCGGCGGTGGTGACGGTGACGGTGGCCTGGAAGCCGTCGGGCCACTGGTTGACGAGGTCGTAGTGGACGCGGCAGGCGGCGGCAGCGGGGTCGGGGTCCGCCGCGGGTGGCACCCCGGTGGGCGCGGTGGGCGTGGCGGTGCCCTGGGGCTCCGGTTCGGGGTCCTCGCGCGGCGGGGTCCGGTCCGGCCCGGGCGTCGTGGCGTCGGTGGCGGACGGCGTCGCGGCGGGCGGCGGCTGCGCCCGCGGGGTGTCCGTGGTCGGCGGCGGCGTGGGCTCCGGGACGGTGATCCGGCGCCGGTCCGGGGTGCCGGCGGGTGCCGCGGTGTCCTCGGCGGCGCCGTCGAAGGGCAGCAGGGAGACGGTGAGCGCCAGCAGGGAGACCAGGACGGCCGTGGCGAGCAGACCCCCACGGGCGAGGCGGGTCCGGTGGCCGCCGTCCGGCGTCCCGTCGGCGCGGCCGTCGTCGCCCGGCGCCGGGCGCCCCGCCCCGAGGCGCGCCTCGGCGGCGCGGCGGCGGCGTTCCAGGTAGGCGCGGCCGCCCCAGCCGATCACGCCGCCGGCGAGGGCGGCGGGCAGTCCGGCACCGTCCGGGCGCAGACAGGCGGCGGCCTCGGCGCAGTCGGGGCAGGTGGCGAGGTGGTGGGAGAGGTCGTCGGGGATGTCGGCCGCCGGCGACCTGGTGACCGCGTCCAGCAGCCGGGCGTACGGGCGGCATCCGGCGTTCGGGGGTGCGTCGTGGTGGCCCCGTCGGCAGCGGTCCCGGAACAGGTCGCGCACCTGGGCGAGTTCCTGGGACGCGGTGGCCGGGTCGAGGCCGAGCCGGCGGGCCACGACGGGCAGCGGCAGGGTCTCCACGTCGGCCAGCCACAGCAGTTCCGCGTCCGGCGCCTGCATGTCCCTGAGCCCGCGCAGCGCGAGCGGGCGCCGCGGTGGCGGTCCGGCGTAGCGGGCGGCCCGCTCGGAGCGCAGCCACAACCGCAGGTCGGAGTCGAGTTCGTGGCCCTGCCCGGCGGCCTCCCAGGCCGCCGCGGTGGTGCGCACGGCGGTCAGGAGCAGCGGGATGCGGGGCAGCCGGGACGGGCGGCGGGCGGCGGTCCCGGCCGCGGCCGCGTCGGCGGCGCGGACCTCGCGCAGTCCATGGCCGAACGCCTCCGTGGCCAACCGGACGGCCGCCTCTGATCCGGCCGTGCACAGGTCGGCGTAGGAGAGCACCGTGTCCCAGCTCTCCGCGTGCAGCGCGGCCTCGGCGGCGTCCTGGGGGCTCGGCAGGTCGGGCATCGGACTCCTGCATCCACTGCGTCCACGGGCGAGGCCAACTCAGCGCACCGGTGACGGAGTTGGGGCAGGGCCTCACGGCAGGCGCAGAGCTTCGCACGTCTTCCGCACGACTGACAAGCGCCGTGTTCGGCACCGGCGGGTCAGGTGTGGGGCCCGCCGGCGCACGCGTCGTTGCCGACCGGGCTCACACCTCGACGGGTTCGTCCTCCGGGAGGCTGTCCATGAAGGAGCTGACCGAGAAGACCGCGCGGCCGGCGCCGGGCAGGCCGTAGCCGGGGGGCGAGGAGAGGCCGAACTCGTCCATCGTCGCGCGGTAGGCCTCCAGGAGCCGGATGTGGTACTCCAGCGGCGCGCCCTGCGGGTTGGCCTTGCCGAGCGGGGTGGTGGGCTCGGGGCACCAGGTGGTGAAACGGGGCGTGATGCCGTGCGACATGAAGAAGCGCAGGCCCTCGGTGGTGGAGGCGATGGCCTCGTCGACCGTCTTGAAGCCGAAGGGTTCGGCCATCTCGACGCCCGCGACGAAGTTGGGGATGACGTTGCGCGCGCCGAAGACGTCGGTGGAGTCGAGGATGCGCCTGTGCCACTCGTCGCGGCCGACGTAGCGCTCCTTGCCGGGGCAGTACATCTTGAACAGGTACTCGTCCCACACCTCGAAGTTGGGGTGGTAGATCTGTACGCCGTGGTCCTTGAAGCGCTGGACGTCCGGCTTGGGCAGTGCCTGGGCGACGACCTTGCCGATCCAGCGGCCGGGGAAGCGCTCCTCGATGGCCTTGGCGTAGTGGCCGTAGAAGTCGGCCTCGTCGCGTCCGGAGACCGTCTTGGTGATCGCGCCGCCGGTGAGGGTGTAGGCGGTGGAGGCCTTCGCCGTGTCGTACCGGTCGATGATCTCCAGGGCCTCCAGCACCTCCTCGACGTCCTTGACTCCCGTGTAGGGGCGGCCGGCCGCCTTGTGCTGGCGCCAGTTGTGATTGATGTCGCAGTACTGGCACTCCTCCTTGGCGCCGAAGTACTGGCAGACCCGGAAGACGGTCAGGTAGATCAGGTAGCCCCACTGGATGGTCGGGGCGACCTCCATGACCGACTTCCGGTTGGAGAGGGTGTGCCGGTAGTACTCCGGCATCGGCGGCACCCCGACGTCCGAGATGCGCCTGCCGTCCAGGTACAGGCCGAGCCGGCCGTGCTCGTCGGCGGCGACGCGGTAGGGGGAGGCCGGGTTCACGCGGACCGAGACGACGGTGCGGCGCAGGTCGTAGGGGCCGCCGGTGAGGACGATCTCCTCGGGCGGGCGGCGCAGCGCGGCCTCGCCCAGTTCGGGCAGGGTGCCGTGGTCGAAGGAGAAGATGAAGTACGACTTCGGCTTGACCTCACCCCCCTCGTTGTCGCTCAGCGCCGAGGGGTCGAAGGCGACACCGCCGCGCAGGAGGTCCTCCTTGAAGACGGCCTCGCGCGGCACGTGCGGGAACCGCTCCATCAGATCCTCGACCAGCGCGGTACGGCTGTCCATCCCGTGTCTCCTCCCAGCTCCGGCGTTCGACTTCTCACGGTATGCCCCCGGCCGTGCGTCTTCCCGGGCGGGGCCCCTCCAGGCGCGCCGGGTAGGTTTCCGCGATATGAGCGACATCACCGTGACCAACTGGGCCGGCAACATCACCTACACGGCCGGGGAACTGCTGCGGCCGCACTCCCTCGACGCGCTGCGGACCCTGGTGGCGGACAGCGCCGGGCTGCGGGTGCTGGGCAGCGGGCACTCCTTCAACGAGATCGCCGAGCCGGGCGCGGAGGGCGTCCTGCTGTCGCTGGCGGGTCTGCCGTCCGAGGTGGACGTGGACACCGCGGCCCGTACGGTGCGGGTCGGCGGCGGCGTCCGGTACGCGGAGCTGGCCCGGCGGGTCGACGCGCGGGGGCTGGCGCTGGCGAACATGGCCTCGCTGCCGCACATCTCTGTCGCCGGTTCGGTGGCGACCGGCACGCACGGCTCCGGGGTGGGCAACGGTTCGCTGGCCTCGGTGGTGCGCGAGGTGGAGCTGGTCACCGCGGACGGTTCGGCGGTGACCGTCTCGCGGGACGACGAGCGCTTCGGCGGCGCGGTGACCTCGCTGGGCGCGCTGGGTGTCGTGACCGCGCTCACTCTCGACCTGGAACCGGCCTACGAGGTCGAGCAGCACGTCTTCACCGAGCTGCCGCTGGCCGGACTGGACACGGCGACGCTCGAGACGGTGATGGCGGCGGCGTACAGCGTGAGCCTGTTCACCGACTGGCGGGCGCCCGGCTTCCGGCAGGTGTGGCTCAAGCGCCGCACCGACCGACCGCTGCCCGACTTCCCGTACGCCGCTCCGGCCGCCGAGAAGATGCATCCCGTGCCCGGCATGCCCGCGGTGAACTGCACGGAGCAGTTCGGCGTACCGGGGCCCTGGCACGAGCGGCTGCCGCACTTCCGCGCCGAGTTCACGCCCAGCAGCGGTGCCGAGCTGCAGTCGGAGTACCTGATGCCCCGGGAGCACGCCCTGGCGGCCCTGCACGCGGTGGACGCCATACGGGAGACCGTCGCGCCGGTTCTCCAGACCTGCGAGATCCGCACGGTCGCCGCCGACGAGCAGTGGCTGAGCCCGTCCCACGGGCGGGACACCGTGGCGGCGCACTTCACCTGGGTCGAGGACACCGCGGCGGTGCTGCCGGTGGTGCGGCTGCTGGAGGAGACCCTGGCCCCGTTCGCGGCCCGGCCGCACTGGGGAAAGGTGTTCACCACGCCGGCGGGCGAGCTGAGCGCGCTCTACCCGCGGCTGGCCGACTTCCGGGCGCTGGCCGGGGAGCTGGACCCGGCGGGGAAGTTCACCAACGGGTTCGTGCGCGGGGTGCTGGCGGGCTGAGCACGGCCCGACCCCGTGCCCGTTCCCTCCTTCCGCACGCTCAGTGGTCCGCGCAGCAGGGGGTCGGGGCGGGGTCCTCGAACGGCACCAGCGTGCCGCCCGCGGCGGGCATGGCGGCCAGGACGAGGCGGCCGTCCCGCCAGTGCGGGCGGACGTGGTCGCGGGTGACCAGCCGGGTGTCCGGGGACGGCTCGTCCGGTGTGCCCAGCACGGTCACCCGGTCGATGGCGGAGCGGGCGAGCAGCTCGGCGAGCGTCAGTGTGCCGGTGAGGCGGTCCGCGCCCGGGTAGAGGACCGCGCGGCCGGTCTCGTCCGGCGCGCCGTCGCGGACCTCGTGTCCCCGGGCGGTGAGCCGGTCCCGGGCGGTGCGCAGGACCGGCTCCGCCCCGGCCGCGAGGGACAGGGCGACCCGCGGACGGCCGTCCCGCACCAGGTGCGTGCAGCCGAGGACGCCCTTCGGGAGGGCGAGTTCGGCCGCCAGCGCCTGGAGCAGGCGGTCGGCCTCGCGCAGGGTCGTCGCGTCGGTGTCGATACCGAGGACGTACGGCGCGGCGTGCGGTGTCATGACGGCAGGACCCACACCGGGTTGGAGTAGAACCACAGGTCGCGCCACGGGTCGGCGTCGCCGGCGACGTCGATGGCGGGGCCCGCCGGGTCGACCTTGGCGCCCAGGGGGCCGACGGCGGACCGGTTGCCGTCCGTGCCGCGCGTGCGGAGGTAGACGGGGTGGTCGACGTGGCCGAGGTCGTAGGTGAGCCGGACGGTGCCGCTGTCCTTGTTCACCTCGTACGACTTGACGACCCTGGCGGTCGGCGCGGTGAAGGTGTCCTTGTCGGCGGCCGGTCCGGTCACGTCGCCCTGGATGACGTCCACGCGGGCCAGCTTCGGGACGAAGCCCGCCCAGTTGGCGCCGCCGGCCGGGGCGACGTCCATGGACAGGGTGACCCGCGTGCCCCTGCGGACGTGCAGGGCGCCGCCGAGGGTGGCCCAGCGGCCGCCGCCCGAGACCCGGACGTCGAGGCCGCTGATGAGCTGCCCGTGGTCGACCCAGACCCGGCCGGCGCGGATGCCGTCCATGACGGCGGCGTAGGAGAAGCCGTCGGAGCCGACGTGGGTGCGGCTGTACTGGCCGGGCCAGAAGTCGTTCTGGGCGATGTCGATCCGTCCGCCGTAGACGGGGTCGTCGTAGCGGCCGTTGGCGTTGAAGTCGCCGCCGCCGCGGGCGCCGGTGTCGGCGTAGACCTGGTGGGAGTCGGAGTTGGCGGTGATCCACCAGGGGCGGCCCTCGGCGATGAGGCTGTCCCACAGGCCGCCGACGGTGGCGGTCATCCAGTCGAAGCCGCCCCAGGTGCGGTAGCTCTCCAGCGGGTAACCGGCGAAGGAGTTGGCGCTCCGGCCGCCGTCGTAGATACCGCGGGCCCCGCCCGGGCCGAGGGGTCCGGGCAGGCCGCCCGCCTGGTGGCCCGGGGCGCCCTCGAAGCCGACGGCGATCTGGCGGCCGCGGGAGGTGGCGTCGCGCCAGGCGCGGATCTCGTGCGGGGAGTCGATGCCCTTGCGGGCCGGGTGGTTGGCCAGCATCAGGGCGTCCTTGACCTTGCGCCGCTCGACCTGGTCGGCGAGGAAGGAGAGCCCGGCGATGGCGAGGGCCTCGTTGGCGGGGGTGGAGTCGGTGGCGCCCTTCACGCCACCGTCGTAGTCGGTCTCGAACTGCTTGAGGACGGCGACCTCGTGGCGGCCGGGGTGGACGAAGACCGTGCCGTGCTCGGCTGCCGGGATGTTCCACTCCAGGCCCTGGAAGACGAGGGTGTCCTCGTAGGCGTCGCGGGCCTCGCGGATGTCCGGGTTGACCTTCTCCACGCCGATCCTGGCATGGGTGACGCTGCCGTGGTCGGTGATGACCAGCCAGTCCATGCCGTGCCGGGCGCCCTGGCGGACCTGGTCCACGACGCGGTACTTGCCGTCGCCGCTGTACTGGGTGTGGATGTGGTGGTCACCGGCGAGCCACAGGAAGCCCTTCCCGCGGCGGCCGTTGCCCGTGGCCCGCGCGGGGGCGGCGGTCGCGGTCTGGGCGAGGACGGTGCCTGCGGCCAGTCCGGCGCCGAGCAGGCCGGCGCGGCGCAGCAGGCCGCGCCGCGACTGCTGTTCGGGGCTCAGGGCCTCGTCGGGGACGCCCGGGTCGAAGGCGGCGGGCAGGGCCTGCGCGGTCTCGTGGTCGTGGGTGTGAGCGTGTCCGTGGTGGTGATGACCGTGGCCGTGGCCGTGCCCCATGAAAGATCCTCCTGGATACAGCCGCCGTGCGCGGCTGTGAGGAGAATCGAGGCAGAAGATGAACGTTGAACGACTCGGAGGTGATCCCGGGCTGCCGTCCCGCCTGCCCTAGCATGAAACCCAGGAGCTCCAGGAAGCCGGGAAGGTGGCCCATGCCCCGAGTGGGTCTCACCACGGACCGCGTCGTCGCCGCGGCCGCCGACCTCGCCGACGAGACCGGCTTCGAGGCGGTCACCGTCTCCGCGCTCGCCCGGCACTTCGGGGTGAAGGACGCCAGCCTCTACACGCACGTCAGGAACCTTGAGGACCTGCGCGTCCGGGTCGCGCTGCTGGCCGGCGGCGAGCTGATCGAGGAGATCGCGGCGGCCGTCGCCGGACGGGCGGGCAAGGAGGCCCTGGCCGCCTTCGCGGACGCCTACCGGGCGTACGCGCTGCGCCACCCGGGCCGTTACGCCGCGACCCGCATCCGTGTCGACCAGTCCCTCGTCGCCGGCTCCCCCGCCCTGCGCCGCACCGCCGAGATCACCCACGGCATGCTCCGCGCCTACGGCCTGGCCGAACCCGACCTCACCGACGCGGTGCGCCTGCTGCGCAGCACCTTCCACGGCTACTGCGCGCTGGAGGCCTCCGGCGGCTTCGGCGCCCCGCGGGACGTACAGGCGTCCTGGGACAAGGCGGTCGAGGCGCTGCACGTGGCACTGGAGAACTGGCCGCGGGAACGACGCGGCGCAGGCGGAAGCTAGGCCCTGTCGTCGAACTCAGGTCTGCCCGGCGACGTCATGCGCGCACCTCGCCGTACCGGGCCCCGACCCGGATACCTCCAGTACGAGGCCCGGGACCCGGCACGCCGAGAGCACGCATCCGACGCCGCGGGGCCGCCCTCCGGGCGACGACGCGAGTTGGACGACAGGACCTAGTCAGCTCAGCGCCCGCACCTCGTCGTACGTGGGGGCCGGGCCGGGGATCCGGCCCGCCCGGATGCCGGCGGCCGTCTCCAGGGCGGCGCCCAGCGCCCGCCGGTACAGCAGCGAGCCGAGACTGACGCGCCGCACGCCGAGGTCGGTGAGGTGCGCGAGGGTGGGTCCGGTGGGCGAGTACAGGACGTTGAGGGGGACGTCGAAGTGGGCGGCGAGGGCCGCGATCCCGGCGGGGTCGGTGAGCCCGGGGACGAAGACGCCGTCGGCACCGGCCTCGCGGTAGGCCTCCAGGCGCCGCAACGTCTCCGCGAGGCGGCCTTCCCCTCCGCCGTCACCGAGCCAGTACGTGTCCGTACGGGCGTTGACGAACAGGCCGGGGGCGGCCGAACGGACCGCGGCGATCTTCGCGGCGTGCCGGTCCACCGGCCCCTGGCCGTCCTCCAGGTTGATCCCGGCGGCACCGGCCGCCGCCAGCTGCCGCGCGAACTCCCCTACCGCGTCCGGGTCGTCGCCGAAGCCGTCCTCCGCGTCCACGGACAGCGGGAACGGTCCCGGGCCCAGGGCGAGGGCCAGTCGCAGTGTCTCCTCGCGGGTCGCCGACGCCCCGTCGGGCAGGCCGCCCGCCGCCGCGACACCCAGGCTGGTCGTACCGATCGCCCGGAAGCCCAGCCCGGCGAGGGCGAACGCGGAGGCGTGGTCCCAGGCGCACGGCAGCAGCAGGGGACCACCGGCGCGGTGGAGCTCGGCGAAGGCGGTCACGACAGGTCACCCACCGCGTCGGCGTAGTACCCGGATTCCGTGAGGTGGACGGCGAGCCGGCGGAAGCTCCAGCCCTCGCCGGGCGAGTGGTCGAGCTGCTCGTCGGTGAGCGCGTCGAGGCGGTTGGCCCAGATCCGGGCGAGGCGGGTGAGGCGGCTGCGGGCCTCGTCGAGGTCCTCGGGCGTGAAGGGCGCCCGGTCGGCGTCCGTGGTGACCATGGAGGCGTGCCAGTGGTCGGGCTGCGTCTCCTCCCCCGCCAGCCGGGCCTCCAGCTCAGCGAGATGGTCGACCATGTGGTCGGCGACCCGGCGGATCGCCTTGTGCGGGGTGTGGACGCGGCCGTCGACGCGGGTGGGCGTCCCGTCCCAGCGGGTCCAGGTGGCGGCCAGGCCGAGGACGTGCTCGACCATGCCGGTGACGGCGTCGGCGGGCGTGGCGGTGACGGCGTCGGCGGACGTGGCGGGGGCGGCGTCGGCGGGGGCGGCGGGGGCGGGGGCGGCGGACGTGGCGGGGGCGGGGGCGGGGACGGGGGGCGCGCCGGCAGGGGGTGTGTCGCTCATGTTTCCGACGCTAGGGGCCCGTTGCTTCGGTGTCGGCCGAAGTGTTCCCGGCGGATGCGGGTACCCGATCCGCACCGTTCGTCCACGACTTCCCCGTGCGAGGTGACATGCGAGGTGACATGGCAGGCGCGGAGCGAGGCGACGACCGTCCGCGGCCGCGGCCGCGGTGGCAGGACAGCCTGTGGGCCATCGGCGTGACCGGCCTCACCGAAGGGTGTGTCGGCACTGGCTGGACAGCACCCCGGACGCCGTGCGAGCGGGGCCGCACGACGCGTACCGGGTGAGGACGCGTCCCGGCAGACCGGGCCCGCGTCAGGTCACCAGTCCGTGGCGGTAGGCGAAGACGACCGCAGGCCGGTCTTGGCCGCGGCGCCCTCCCGGGCCACCTCCAGGGCCTGCCGGGGCTCGGTGCGCCGCACCACCCACGTGTACACGAAGACCGTCAGGGCGGCCGCCGCGAGGCCGACGACCAGGGTGAGCCAGTCGTTGTCCTGCACCGCCTGGACGGCGATGCCACCGAGGGCGTAGGCCGCCAGCACGGCCAGGAACTGCCACACGAACCTCACGGGAACTCCTTCGTCGGGCCCGTGACCGGCGTGCCTCGGGCTGCACCGGACGCTACGCATCCGGCGGCGCAAGATCGTCACCTCCCGGTGGACACCCGGCCGTAGCTCGCACGGGGGACAAGGCCCCGGAGCCCGGGGCCGGTGCGTCGTAGCCTCGTGTCATGACCAGCGACTTCGCCGACGCCCTCGCCTCCGGCCCGCTCGTGCTCGACGGCGGGCTGTCCCATCAGCTGGAGGCGGCCGGACACGACCTGGGTGACGCGCTGTGGTCGGCGCGGCTGCTCGCCGATGACCCCGAAGCGGTCACCCGGGCCCATCTCGCCTACTTCGAGGCGGGCGCGGACGTGGCGATCACCTCCAGCTACCAGGCCACCTTCGCGGGCTTCGCGCGGCGCGGCATCGGGAGGGAGCGGGCCGCCGAACTCCTCGCGCTCAGTGTGGAGTCGGCCCGCGAGGCCGCCCGCCGGGCACGGCCGTCCCGCCGCCTGTGGGTGGCGGCGTCGGCGGGCCCGTACGGTGCGATGCTCGCGGACGGCTCCGAGTACCGGGGCCGGTGCGGCCTCGGCGCGGGCGAGCTGGAGCGCTTCCACCGCCCCCGCCTGGAGGTCCTGGCCGCCGCACGGCCCGACGTCCTCGCGCTGGAGACCGTCCCGGACACCGACGAGGCGGCGGCGCTGCTCAGGGCGGTGCGCGGGCTCGGCGTACCCGCCTGGCTGTCGTACACCGTCGCGGGCGGCCGCACCCGTGCCGGCCAGCCGCTGGAGGAGGCCTTCGCCCTGGCCGCCGACGCGGCGGAGGTGATCGCGGTCGGGGTCAACTGCTGCGCGCCCGAGGACGTGTCCGGCGCGGTCGAGACCGCCGTCCGCGTCACCGGCAAGCCGGTCGTCGCCTATCCGAACAGCGGAGAGACCTGGGACGTGAAGGCGCGGGCCTGGCGGGGGCGTTCGTCGTTCCCGGCCGAGCGGACGCGGGACTGGCGGGAGCGCGGGGCCCGGCTGATCGGCGGCTGCTGCCGGGTGGGCCCGGACACGATCACGTCGGTCGCCCGGACCCTGTCCCCGGGGTGACCGGTGCGGCATGTGCCAAGATGGCGGTGAACTGGCGTTCGGGGGCAATGTTCAGCGGGGGACGGCATGACGGACGGGAAGCCGGCGAAGCGCCGGGGGGTGCCCGGGACGGTGGTCGCCGCCGGAGTCGTCGGGATGCTGGCCGTGGCCGCGCTCGCCCTGCGGCCCGCGGAGGGGCTGCTGCACTCCGGCAGGGGGCCGCTCGGCCACTGGGGCTTCGTGGCGATCGGCACCTGCGTCGCCTGGACGGCCGCGGCCTCGTCGGCCGTCGGGCGCCTTCGCCCCCGGTTCGGTGCCGAACGCCTCTCGCTGCCACCGGGCGAGGAGCGGCTGCGGGAAGCCGCCGCGCCGCTGCTGCTCGCCGGGGCGGGCGTCATCGGCGTCCTGGCCCTGGTCCTGCACCGGTTCTCCACCGGTGACACCACGTCCGGTCCCCCGCCTCCACTCGCGACGGAACCCGCCGCCACGCCGGCCCTCGTCGCTCCCCCGCCCCAGGACCGTACGGGGAGTCCGGCGGATCACTCCTCCGTGCCGCTGTACCTCGTACTCGCCGTGGTGGCCGCGGTCGTCGTGGTGCTCGTCGTGGTGGCCGTCGTACGGCGCCTGCGACGGATCGGGCTGAGGATGCCGCAGCTCCCCGGCCCGGCGGGTGCCGCGACGGGGGACGACGACGCGCGGCTGCTCCTGGCCGCCGTGCGTTCGGGCCGCCGCGCCCTGGCCGACACCGGTGACGCCCGTGCGGCCGTCATCGCCTGCTACGCCGCGATGGAGGACGCCCTCGTCGCCTCCGGCGTGCCGCGGCACGCCTCCGACAGCCCCTCCGACCTGCTCACCCGCGCCGTCGACGCGGGTCTCGCCCCGGGCCCGGCCGCGCCGCGGCTCACCGCGCTGTTCCGCGAGGCCCGTTACTCCTCGCACCCGATGGACGGCTCGCACAGGGAGGCCGCGGCCGGGGCCCTGGAGGAGATCGCGTCACTGCTCCGGGACCGGGAGCCGGAGGCCGCGCGATGAACCGGCTCGCGGAGGGGGCCCCGGGAGAGGACATGCTCACGCTGCGCCGGCTCGGACTGCTCGGCGGAGCGGTCGCCGGCTCGGGCGTCCTGCTCGTACTGCTCCTGGACGGCCCCGGGGCGGCCGGTGCCCTCGTGGCACTGCTCGTCGCCGTGGCCCTGCTCGTCGCCCGGTACGCCGTCGGGGCCGGCGCCCTCGACTCCGGATACCGGGGCGAGGTGCGGCTGTTGCGGACGCGGGTCCAGGGCATGGGCGAGTGGCGACGGAACGTGGGCGCCTCCACAGGTCCCGACGGCGCCCTCCACTACCGTGCGGTGCTCCGGCCGGAGCTGCGCCGTCTGTACGCCGCGGCACTCGCCGAGCACCACCATGTGTCGCTCGGACAACGTCCGGAGCGGGCCGCCGAGTTGATCGGGCCGGACCTGTGGCCTTGGCTCGGGCCCGAGCCACCCCGTGCCGGTCCCGACGGCGAGGTGCCCGTCGACGTGCTGCGCCGCCTCGTCGACCGGCTCGAAGTCATCGGCGCACCCCCCACCCGTAGCCCCCGTACCGGTAAGGACCAACCGACGTGACGACTTCCTCCGCGCCCCGGCTCCGCACCGCCGAGCAGGTCGGCGAGCAGGCCGGTGCCGTACTGCGCGAGATCGGCCGAGCCGTCGTCGGCAAGCCGGACGCCCTCGAACTGGTCATGCTGGGGGTGCTGGCCGGCGGCCACGTGCTCGTCGAGGACCTGCCGGGCCTCGGCAAGACCCTCCTCGCGCGGTCCTTCGCCACCACGCTCGGTCTGGACTTCCGCCGGATCCAGTTCACGCCCGACCTGCTGCCCTCGGACGTCACCGGGACGCCGCTGTACGACCAGCGCACCGGCGAGATGGTGTTCCACCCCGGCCCGGTCTTCACGCACCTCCTGCTCGCCGACGAGATCAACCGGACGCCGCCCAAGACGCAGGCGGCGCTGCTCGAGGCGATGGCCGAGTCGCAGGTGACCGTCGACGGCGAGACCCGGCCGCTCGCCGACCCGTTCCTGGTGGTCGCCACCGCCAACCCGGTGGAGTACGAGGGCACCTACTCCCTGCCCGAGGCCCAGCTCGACCGGTTTCAGCTGCGCGTGCGGATGGGGTATCTGACCGCCCGGGAGGAGCTGGCGATGCTGCGGGCCCGGGTGGACCGGGCCGCGCCCGAGGCGGTGCTCGAAAGGCTCGCCGGGCCGGACGACGTCGTGGCGTGGCGGGCCGTCGTGGAGCGTGTGGAGATCGACGACGACCTGCTGGAGTACGCCGTCGCGCTCGTCGGCGCGACCCGCGACCACCCCCACATCGGCATCGGCGCCTCGCCGCGCGGCGGACTCGCCCTGGTCCAGCTCGCGCGCGCCCGCGCCGTGCTGGACGGCCGCGACTACGTCGTCCCGGAGGACGTCAAAAGCCTGGCGGTACCCGCGCTGGCCCACCGGGTCTCGCTGCGCCCGGAGTTGTGGGTGCGCGAGATGTCCACGGACGACGTGCTGCGCGAGGTGGTCGACGGCGTCGGCACACCGACGACGCGGCGCACGTCCGCCGCCGTGTCCTCGTGACCGCGCCCGGGTCCGGGTCCGTGTCCGGGAACGCGTCCGTGCCTCGGCCAAGCGCCGCGGTGGTCCGCGCTCTGGAGGGCCGCACCTCACCGGCGCAGCCGCCGCCCCCGCCGCCCGGCGGTCCGCGGCCGGGCGAGCGGACGCTGCGTCTGCTGACCGTCGCCGTCGTCGCACTGTCCGCCGCGCTGCTCACCGGCCGGGCGTGGCTGCTGGCGCTCGCGGCGGCGCCGCTGGTGCTGCTCGTGCTCGCGCTGCCCCGCGCCCACGTCCGCCGTATCGAGACGTCGACGACCGTCGAGCCGGGGCGCTGCTTCGAGGGCGACACCGTGACCGTCCGCATCTCGGTGGCCCACGACGGCGACGCCGTGCGCCTCGACCCCGGCGTCACGCTCGGCCCCGGTCTGCGGCTCGACGGGGTCGCCGTCGGCCCGTCCACGGTGACGCTGCGCCACACCGCGCTGAGCTGGGGACGCTGGTCGCTCGGTCCGGTGGACCTCGACGTGTACGACGCCGGGGGCACCGTGCGCCGCACCGTGCGCGTCGAGACGGCCGAGGTGTCCGTGTTCCCCCACGCCGCGCAGGCCGGGTTCACGCCGATCCCGGCGCGGCTGCCGCAGCGGCTCGGCGAACACGCCTCGCCGCAGTCCGGCGAAGGCGTCGAGGTCGTCGGCGTGGGGCCGTGGGTCCCCGGGGAGCGGCAGCGGCGCATCCACTGGCCGTCGACCACCCGGCGCGGGACCGTGCAGCTGCACCGGTTCGCGGCCGAGCGGGCCGCCGACACGGTGATGCTGCTCGACGCCTTCGGGGACGTCGTGGACCCGGTGACCGGGCTGTCGTCCCTGGACGAGACGGTACGGGCCGCTGCCGGGCTCGCCCGGGCCTATCTGCGCACCCACGACCGGGTGGGGGTCGTCTCGACCGGGGGTACCACCCGGTGGCTGGCGCCGGGCACCGGGAACGCCGCGTTCTACCGCATCGTCGAGAGCGTCCTCGACGTCCGCAAGGACCGCGACTTCGGCGGCCCCGGCCTCGGGCGGGTCCCGCCGCCCGCGCTGCCGGAGGGGGCCCTCGTGTACGTGTTCACCCCGTTGAGCGACGCACGCGTGCTGAAGGTGCTGCGGGATCTGCAGGCCCGCGGGCGCCGACCGGTCGTCGTGGAGATCCCCAGCGGGGACCCGCGGGTGGAACCCGGGGATGTGGCCGGCGAGTTGGGATTGCGACTGTGGCACGCGGAGCGGGACGCGATGCGGTTCGCCCTGCGCGACAGCGGGGTGCCGGTACTCCGGCATGTCGTGGGCGAGTCGTTGGACCTGGCGATGGCGCCGCTGCTGTCGGGGCGGGTCGGGGGAAGGGGACGCGCGGGATGACGGCGCTGGATACGAGGGTGGGCCTTCGGGAGTACCTCGGGTACTGGATCGGCACGGTGCCGGTGCGGGTGCTCGCGGTGGCGGCCGTCGTGATGGCGTGGCGGCCGTGGGCGACGGTGGACACGGCGGGGCAGGCGGTGCCGCTCGGATGCGCGGTCGCCTTCGCGGCGTGGGCGGCCCCCGCACTCGACCGACGGCCGTCGCTGGAGTCCACCTGGTGGTCCCACCGGCTGCTGCGCCACCGTACGACGACAGTGGCGGGGGGCGTAGTGGTGATCGCGGCGTTCGGCGACCCGGCTCGGTGGGAGGGCGCCTGTGTGGTCGGGCTGCTGGTCGCCTACCTGGTGACGAGTGAGACGTGGCCGTGGCGGTGGGGGCGCGGGGCCGCGCGGGTGTGGGGTGAGGCGGTCGCGGCGTGCGCGGGGGCCGGTGTGGTGGTCGCCGCCGCGGTGGTTCCGGTGACCGGGTCCGGGTCGTGGGCCGGACGCGTGATCGCCGCGGGCGCGGTGCTGGGCGTCGTGGTGGTCGTCGGCCGGGTGACGGGTGCCCGGGAGTGGGGCCGCGAGCAGGCGGGCGCCACTCCGGCTCCCTGAGCGCCCCACACGGTCTTGTCGGGTTCGCGCTCCCCCACGCCCCACTTGTCCGCCGGTTCCGGCACCGGCGGCGGCGGCGGTGACGACGGCGGTGACGACGGTGACGACGACGACGGCGGCAACTGCGTGGAGGCCGCCACCGAACCCGCCACCGAACCCGCCGCCATCCAGATCCGCGACTGCGCGCCGCCGAAACCCGTCGCCCCGCACGTCACCGTCGTACCAGCCGCCCGGCCCGCGTTCCTCGCGCGGTGACGTCGGCCTGCCACAGGTCGTACTCGGTGTCGAGCGGGCCGTGGGCCGTACGCGGGGCGCCGTCGCCGAAGACCCGCACGGGATGCGTGGCGTCCCAGGCCGCCCACCCCGGGTCACCGCACTCGGCGAACCGCACCCACGCGCCGTGCATCGCGTCGGCCAGTTCCTGCGGCGCACCCTCGCCCGCGAGCCTGCGCGAGTCGGGCGTGTCCCCCGAGTCGAAGACGAAGCCCAGCTCCAGGGCGTGGCAGGCGCCGAGGCCGGGCAGGCCGGACGGCCAGGCGAACTCGTAGACGTACGAGGATCCGGGCCGCGCGTCGGCCACGCGGTGCAGCGGGATGCGGAGCAGGTGGTCGGTGACCAGCTGGCCGACGGTCTCGGCGGCTCCCGCGCCGGGGCGAAGGGCGCGGTAGCCGCGTACCACCTCGTTGCCGCAGTGGCAGCGGGCACGCGCACCGCCGAGGGCCACCGAGCCCAGTCGGTCGACGCGTTCCACGAGGCCGCCGGGGACGAGCCAGAGCCGGTACTCGTCCCGGGTCCAGCCCATCATGAGGTCGACGCCCGGTGCCGCGGCGCCCTCGACGAGCGCCTCCAGCGGATCGTGGGGCAGCACGTCGCCGTCGATGACGAGGCCGAACCCGGGTCCGCCGAGTACGGGGCTGCTGAACCTGCCCACCTCGGCCTGGGCCCGTAGCAGCTGGGCCCGGTCGGCGGCGGCGAAGGCCTCGGCGGTGGCGGGGATCTTCAGGCGGGCGGCCACGCGCCGGACCATCCGCCGTACCTTCTCGCGGTCGGCGGCTTCGGGTGCGCCGCTCTGGAGCACGGCCCGCCGGAACAGGCCCTGAGCCTGCGGCGCGGCGAGAAGAGCGCCGGTACTGATGGCGCCGGCGGACTGGCCGGCGAGGGTGACGCGGTCGGGGTCGCCGCCGAAGGCCGCGATGGACTCGCGCACCCACCGGAGGGCGGCGATCTGGTCGCGCAGGCCCGCGTTGGCGGGGGCGTCCGGGAACAGGCCGTAGCCCTCCACACCCAGCCGGTAGTTGATCGAGACGCAGACGACGCCGTCGCGGGCGAAGGTGCGGCCGCCATAGACCGGTACGGCGGAGGAACCCCTGGTCAGAGCGCCGCCGTGCAGCCAGACCAGGACCGGCAGGCGGGCCGCGGGACCCGGCTCGGGGGTCCAGACGTTGAGGTTGAGACAGTCGTCGCCGGGGATCACCGGGTCGGACAGGTACTGGGCGAAGGCCTCGGAGTACGGCGGTTTGGGTGCGGTGGGGCCGAAGGAGCCGGCGTCGCGCACTCCGTTCCAGCGCTCGGGCGGTACGGGCGGGCGGAACCGGCGCGGTCCGAAGGGAGGGGCCGCGTAGGGGATGCCCCGGAACACCGCGATCCCGTCCTGGTACCTGCCGCGTACCGCGCCGTGGGGAGTGCTCACCACGGGGTTCGTCCGGCCTGCCGTCATGCGCCACCAGCCCTTCGCCGCACAGTCGCACCGCGCGGTGGCACCGCGCATTGGCACCGCGCATTGGCACCGCGCATTGGCACCGCGCATTGGCACCGCACACGTCGAAGCGTCCCGGCGGCCGGATCTATTCCGTGCCGTCACCGTCGCCGCCGCTGGAGGACAATGGGGGTCACGCCCGCAATCCGCCACCGAGGAGGCTGTCGTGACCGTCGACCCTCATGGCTCCAGTCAGGACGCACCCGTAAGGATCGCCGAGGCCGACGGGCAGCACGTCGTGCTGGTCTTCTCCGGAACCCTGGACGCCCCCGCGCTGCGCGTGCTGGAGGAACTGCTTCTGGACCGGCGGCTGCGGCAGCCGAAGACGTGGATCCTGGAGATGGGCGAGCTGGAGCACATCGATCTGGCGTGCGCCTACGCGCTGTTGCGCACGGTCACCCGGACGCCGGCACCGGTCGCACTCACCGTCCGGGGCGCCCGCCCTGCCGTGCACCGGACGCTGCGGCAGGCCGGACTGAACACCGTCGCCGCCTTCACGCAGTAGTCGGGACCGGCGTCCGCACTCTTCCCGCCCGGTCGCGGCGAACCTAGGATAGGAAGCGCTTTCTGTCCCCGGGGCCCCGGACGGGCCGGAGAGGTGGTCGCCCGATGGTCCCTACGGCGAGTGCGAGCACGTCGGCCGGGCCGACGCTGGCGGTGGTGGCCCGGGAGGCCGGGGTCTCGGTACCGACCGCGTCGAAGGTGGTCAACGGGAAGGCGGACGTGGCGCCCGGGACCCGGCGCCGGGTCGTGGAGGCACTGGACCGGCTCGGCTATGTCCGCCGGCCCCGCTTCGACACCGCACGGGCGCCCCGGCTGGTGGACCTCGTCGTGCACTCCCTGGAGAGTTCCTGGTCGGGTGCGGTGCTGCACGGGGTGGAGGAGGCGGCGTACGACGCGGGGCTCGAGGTCGTGGTCTCGGCGGACCCGAACCGGCCCCGGTCCGTGCCACCGGAGGAATCTCGGCCCGAAGGCGGCCGGCTGGACCGGCTCGTCGTGCGCGGCACGTCCGGAGTGCTGTTCAACCTGACCGAGCTGACCGCCGCCCAGTACGCCTGGCTGGCGCAGCACGGCATCCCCTTCGTGCTGATCGACCCGGCCGTACAACCGCCGCCCGGCGTGGTGTCCGTGGGCGCGGCGAACTGGCAGGGCGGGGTGACGGCGGCCGAGCACCTGCTGCGCCTCGGCCACGAGCGCGTCGCCGTCGTCGCCGGACGGCGGCGCAGTCTGTGCAGCGGCGCGCGGGTCGCCGGGTACCGCTCCGCGCTCGCCTCGGCGGGAGTGCGCCACCGTCCCGAGTACGTCCGCCACGCCGGCTTCGACCGGGCCACCGCCCGCCGCCGCATGCGGGAGCTGCTGGACCTGCCCGTCCCCCCGACGGCCGTGTTCGTCTGCTCGGACGCGATGGCCCTCGGCGTCTACGAGGCCCTGGGCGAGCGGGGTCTGACGGTGCCCCGGGACATGAGCGTGGTCGGCTTCGACGACCTGCCCGAGGCCCGCTGGGCCACCCCCGCCCTGACCACGGTCCGCCAGCCCCTGTCGGAGATGGCGGCCACCGCCCTGCGTCTGCTGCTGCGCATGATGGACGGTCACCACCCGGAGAGCACCCGCACGGAGCTGTCGACCCGCCTGGTGAAACGGGCGAGCACGGCGCCGCCGCACACGGTGTAGCCGGGCGCGGGGCAGCCGGGCGCGGGGCAGCCGGGCGCGGGGCAGCCGGGCGCGGAGCCGCCGCCAGGCGGGCGCGCGTCCCGCGCAGGCGGGCCCGCGGCTGGCGTCGGGTGCCTAGGCCGTGCCGGCCGCCCAGTCGATGCCGCCGCGCAGATGGGCGCGGAAGACGGGGTCGGTGTAGGCGTCGGAGGCATGGCCGAGGGCCGTGTAGAAGACGCGGCCCGCGCCTTGTCGGCGGCACCAGACCAGCGGGTGGTCCTCGCCCATGCCGCCGCCCTCGTACGACGTCTCGTCCGCGCGGGCGAGGACGCGGACCGCGCCGCGGGGGTTGGTGCGGAAGTCGTACCACTCGTCCGTGAACTCCCAGACGGGCGGCAGGTTCCGGGTCGCCGGATGGTCGCGGTCCTCGACGACGACCCGGCCGGGCTGAAGGGCGGGGTGCCTCTCGAAGCGGGCGCCGAGCAGTTCGCCGTAGTACGGCCAGTCGTACTCGGTGCAGGCCGCCGCGTGCACCCCCGCGACCCCGCCTCCTCCCTCGACGTACGCGGCGAGCCGGGCGCGCCCGGCCGGGGTGAGCACCTCGCCGCTGGTGGAGAGCAGGACGACGGCGGCGTACGGCTCGAGCGGGCGTTCCAGGACCGCCGGGTCCTCGGTGTGGTCGGCCTCGTACGGCCCCAGTGTCCGTACGGCGGCCACGGCGTCCGGGATGGAGTCGTGGCGGTAGGCGGTGGTGCGGGTGTAGAGAAGCAGTCGGGGTGCCATTCCGGCCACCCTACCGACCGGGTCAGCCGCCCGCGTCCACGTGGTTGTCGGGTGCCCCGTCGCCGGACGTGGGCAGGTCGCCGCGCTCGACCGGCACGGTGGGCGCGGGTTCGGCGGAGGGCAGGAGGCGGGTGGCCTCGGCGGCGTCGGGGCGGTGCGTGGCGAGGGCGGCCGCGCGCAGGACGTCGCGCGGTACGGCGTCCGTGCCGGCGGAGACGCGCACGACGTGGCCCTCCCGGGGCAGGGCGTACTCGTGGCGTCCGGCGCCCGTGCGGTACCAGGCGTCGCCGTCGCGCTCGCAGGCGGTGCGCTCGCCGGGCATGGCGCCGACCGGCTGCCCGGAGCAGGTGCCGGCCGTCATCGTGCCCCGGTCGACGGCGAGACGCAGGAGCGCGTGGGACTCGCCGGAGACCCAGGTGGCGGAGAAGCCGTCGTCGCCGAGGACGCCGACGGACTGCCGGGCCAGGGTGAAACCGGGGGCCTCGGTGACGTAGACCAGCTCGGGGGCCACGCCCATCGCCTGGGCGCGGGCTTCGAGTCCGCCCGTGTCGGTGTCGGTGTCGGTGTCGGGGGCCGCGGCCGGCGCGGCCGTCGAGGGGGAGGCCACCGGGCGCCCGGCGTCCGCCTTCTCGGAGCCGCAGGCGGTGAGCAGCAGCGGGGCCAGCAGGAACACCGGCAGGACGCGCGCGTGACGAATCATGCGGCCATCCTGCCGTACGGGTGTTCCACAGAAGGAATCTCGCTCAGCCCTGGGGGTGGTGTGCCGCGGCGTCCCTCGTCAGCTGGACGGCCTGGACGAGGCCCAGCCCGGGCGCCGCCTCGCGCAGGGCCTTGACCGCCTGGACGGAGTCGGCGGGGCCCTGGTGGCCGGCCGCCGCCAGGCGTTCGTGGACCCAGCGGGCGCGCAGTTCGGCGTCGGTGACCGCGGCGGCCCGTTCGACCAGGGCGGCAGCGCGCTCCAGTCCGGGCCGCTGCTCGGGTGTCGCCTCCGCGAGCGCCTGACGGAGGCCGTGGGCGATGACGTCCGCGTCACGCAGGACGAGGACGTTGAGTTCCGGTTGTCTGCCGCGTCCGAACATGGGCTCATCGTCGGCGCTGGGCTCCTGTGTTTCAAGGGACTTGAGGGGCTTCTGAGGCAGGAGTGCCCCCAGCGTCCGTGTCGGGCGTCCGTGTCGGGCGTCCGCGTCAGGCGTCCGTTTTCTTCAAGACCGGGTCCGCGCGTCCTGCCTACGGTGGCTCCATGACCGCACGATTCGACGCCATCGGCCTCATCGTCTCCGACATGGCCGCCTCCGTGGACTTCTACCGGCGGCTCGGCTTCGCGTTCCCCACGGGGTCCGAGGGGCAGCCGCACGCGGAGGCCGAGCTGCCGGGCGGGATCCGGCTGCTGCTGGACACCGAGGAGTCCATCCGTTCCTTCACCCCCGGGTGGCGGCCGCCGGCCGGTGGCGGGCGGCATTCGCTCGCCCTGCTGTGCGACACACCCGCCGAGGTGGACGCCTTCTACGCGGAGCTGACCGGCGCCGGCAGCCCGGGTGAGCGCGTGCCGTGGGACGCGCCCTGGGGGCAGCGGTACGCGGTGCTGGCCGACCCCGACGGCCACGGCGTCGATCTCTTCGCGCCGCTGGCCGCGCGGGACCTAGCTGTTCCGTCCGAGTAGCTCGCCGGGCGTCGCGCCCGTCAACTCGCGTACGTCCCGCGTCAGATGGGCCTGGTCCGCGAACCCGGCCCGGACGGCCGTCTCGGCGAGGGGCATGCCGGTGCGGGCCAGGGCGAGGGCGCGTTGCAGCCGCAGTACGCGGGCCAGCGTCTTGGGGCCGTACCCGAAGGCCGCCAGTGAACGGCGGTGCAGCCGACGGGCTCCGATGCCGAGTTCGTCGGCGGTGGCGGCGACCGGGCGCCCCGCGTCGAGGGCGGCCACCACCCGGCGCAGCAGCGGGTCGGGGGGCTCGGTGCCGGCGGCCCGGGACAGCGCGGCCTCCTCCAGACCGGTCGCCGGATCGGGGGCCGCGTTCACCCGTGCGGCCAGCCGCCGCGCGCGGGTGGCGGGCCAGAGGTCGGTGAGTTCGACGCGCCGGTCGCGCAGCGCGTGGGCGGGCACGCCCAGGAGGGCCGGCGCGGTGCCGGGGTAGAAGCGGACGCCGGCCCAGCGGCCGGGGGCGCCGTCGGTGACGTACGCACGGGTGTCGGGGCCCGCGACCAGCAGCCGGCCGTCGTACCAGAGCAGGTCCATGCACCCGTCGGGCAGGACGCGCCCCGGGCCGGGCTCCGTCGGGGTGTGGGTCCACACCACCGCGCCGGCCAGCCGGGACGCCCGTTGCGCGTACACGCGTGCCAGGTTACGCCGGAGTTGGGGCCGGTACTCCTGCGGGCTGACGCCGTACGCCCGTTCGAATGCGGGGGACAGGGCGAACGGGCTGCCGTAGCCGACCCGGCGGGCGATCGCGCCGAGGGTGTCCCTGGTGTCGCGCGGCCGGTCGGCGGCCAGGGCGAGGCGCCGGCCGGTGAGGTGCCCCGTCGGGGGTCCGCCCACCAGGTCGGTGAAGCGCCGGGCGAGCGCGGCGCGGGAGACCCCGGTCCCGGCGGCGAGAGACGCGACCGTCCAGGGGTGGGCCGGGTCACCCACCAGGGGTGGGCCGGGTCGCCCAGAGGTGGGCCGGGTCGTCCTGGAGCAGCCGCGGCGCCCGGCCCACGACCGGGTCGCCCAGGGCCCGGTACCAGGCGGGCGCCTGGGCGGGCGGCCCGGCGAACCGGGCCCGCGGCGCGGCGATGACCTGCGGGTCGAGGAGCCGGTCCAGGACGGCCTCCCGGCCCGGCTCGTCCCGCGTGGCCTCCGTCGTCGGCAGGGGCGTCAGGGGGTTGTCCCACACGTCGGAGGTGAGGGACGGGCCGACGAGTACGTCCACGGCGCTAGGACGCCTCCGGCTTGTCGTGGTCGTCGCCGTGGGCGTGGTGGGAGTTGTGGGTGTGGTTGACGTTGGTGCTGTGGTTCTGGTTGGCGGGCGGCGGGTTCTTCACGTGGGTGCGCAGGCGGGCCGTGATGTCCTCGGGGGGCAGGAAGCGGGACCAGCGTTCCGGGAACTCGGACGGCATGTCGGGGTCGCTGTCGCCGTTCGCGGAGGTGCGGGCCACGTACTCGGCGACCTGGGCCTGGCGCAGCCGCTCGTTGGCCTCGCGGGCCGCCGCGGTCGCGGCGGCCGGCCACACCCGGTCGATGGCCGCGTTGACCGCGGCCCCGACGAGCACCGCGAACGCGGACACGCCGATCCACAGCAGCACCGCGACGGGCGCGGCCAGCGAGCCGTAGATGGTGGGCCCCTCGACGGTGCCGGTGAGGTAGATGCGCAGCAGGAAGCTGCCCAGCACCCACATGGCTAGGGCGACCAGCGCGCCGGGGACGTCCTCGATCCACGGCGAGCGCACGGGTACGGACACGTGGTACAGCGTGGTCAGGAACGCCACCGACAGGATGATCACGACCGGCCAGTACAGCACCTGTACGACCGTCGTCGACCAGGGCACCACCTCCACCACGGCGTCCGGTCCGGCCACCATCAGCGGCAGCGCGATCGAGCCGATCAGCAGGGCCACGATGAAGAGCAGGAAGGCCATCAGGCGGGTCCTGACGATGCCCCGGACGCCGTCGAGGCCGTACATCACGGTGATGGTGTCGATGAAGACGTTCACCGCGCGGGAGCCCGACCACAGGGCGAACAGGAAGCCGATGGAGATGACGTCGGGCCGGCCGCCCTTGGTCACGTCGTCCAGGATCGGCTCGGTGATCTCCTTGACGCCCCGCTCGGAGAGCACCGCGCGGGAGGCGTCCAGGATGTTGTTGCGCAGGCTCGCGGTGGTGTCGGCGCCGATCCAGGCGTCGACGTAACCGACGAGTCCGAGGATGCTCAGCAGCAGGGGCGGCACCGAGAGCAGGGTGAAGAACGCCGCCTCGGCGGCCAGGCCGAGGATGCGGTACTCCATGCACGAGTTGACCGTGTCCTTGAGCAGCAGCCAGGCGGTCCTGCGTTTGGAGACGTTCCGGTACAGAACCCGGGCACGGTGGAGCCGGCCCGAGGGCCGTTCGGGGTAGTCGCTTGCTGGCTGCACGCCCTAAAGGTATCCGCCGCCGGGGGTGACACTCATCCGCGGACGCTCCCGACGCCGTCCGGGCCCGTCGGGGTCCCGCGGCACGGTAGGTTCACGACCATGGCAGGCAGTACCCACACCGTGACGAATCAGGCGCCGCCGCTGACCGGCTACGACGTCTTCACCGCCGACCGGGCCCTGACGGAGGCCGTCGGGCGGCATCTGGCTGCGGAGCTGCGCGAGGAGGCGCTCGCCGAGCTGTCCGGGATCGGCCGCGGCTGCGGGTCCCTCCAGACCCAGGACTGGGGCGCGCAGGCCAACGACAACCCGCCGGTCCTGCGCACCCACGACCGCTACGGCCACCGCGCCGACGAGGTCGACTTCCACCCGGCCTGGCACCGGCTCCTCGGCAAGGGCGTCTCGGCGGGTCTGACCGATGCCTGGTCCCGGCCGGGCGGACACGTACGGCGCGCGGCGGGATTCCTCATGTGGACCCAGGTGGAGGCGGGCAACTGCTGTCCGCTGTCGATGACCCACGCGGCGGTGCCGGCCCTGCGCGCCGACCCGGAGCTGGCCGCCGAGTGGGAGCCGAGGCTGACCTCCCGGGTGTACGACCGGGAGCTGCGGCCCGCCCACCTGAAGGCCGGGGCGCTGTTCGGGATGGGCATGACGGAGAAGCAGGGCGGCAGCGACGTACGGGCGAACACCACGTCGGCGCGGCCGCTGGCCGGGAACGGCGCGTACGAGCTGACCGGGCACAAGTGGTTCTGCTCGGCGCCGATGTCGGACGGGTTCCTGGTGCTGGCGCGGGCGCCGGCAGGGCTGACCTGCTTCCTGGTGCCGCGCGTGCTGGCGGACGGCACCCGCAACGTGTTCCTGATCCAGCGGCTCAAGGACAAGCTGGGCAACCGGTCCAACGCCTCCGCCGAGGTCGAGTTCGCCGGGACCTGGGCGCGGCGGGTCGGTGAGGAGGGGCGCGGGGTGCCCACGATCATCGGCATGGTGGCGGCGACCCGGCTCGACTGCGTGCTGGGCTCGGCGGGTCTGATGCGGCAGGCGGTGGCTCAGGCGGTGCACCACTGCTCGTACCGCGAGACGTTCGGCGGGAAGCTGATCGACAAGCCCTTGATGCGCAACGTCCTCGCGGATCTCGCGCTGGAGTCCGAGGCCGCCACCACGCTCGGACTGCGGCTGGCGGCGGCCTACGACGCCGCCGACGACGGCGACGAGCGGGAGCGGGCACTGCTGCGGCTGGCGGTGCCTGCGGCCAAGTACTGGGTGACCAAGCGGTGCGCGCCGGTGGCGGTGGAGGCGGCCGAGTGCCTGGGCGGCAACGGGTACGTCGAGGAGTCCGGCCTGCCCCGGCTGGTGCGCGAGTCGCCGTTGAACTCGATCTGGGAGGGCGCCGGGAACGTGCAGGCGCTGGACGTGCTGCGGGCGCTGGGGCGGGAGCCTGCGGCGCTGGACGCCTGTCTGACGGAGGTGGGCCTGGCCCGCGGGGCCGATCACCGGCTGGACGCGGCGATCCGGGGCCTGCTGACGGAACTGTCCGACCTGGGGGCCGCCGAGGGGCGGGCGCGGCGGCTGGTGGAGCGGCTGGCGCTGGTGCTCCAGGGTGCGCTGCTGGTGCGGTACGCGCCGCCGGAGGTGGCCGACGCGTTCTGCGCCTCGCGGCTGGGCGGCGACGGGGGCGCGGCCTTCGGCACGCTTCCGCCCACGCTGGATCTGGCGTCGGTGGTGGAGCGGGCCCGGCCGGTGGCCTGATCCAGGCGCGTGGCGGGGGTGGTGCCGCGCCGACACGGCACCACCCCCGCCATACGGGCCCGTTCAGGCCGTACGCCGCTCGGGACGGCGCGGTTCAAGTTTGGGCACCCGCACGGCCGTCCACCAGGGTTGCAGGGGGTTGCAACTTGCGGTCGGCTGTGTGCGGACCGTGCCCTCGCGGCGCGGGCAACCGGTCACTATAAGACGAACATCCGGCTTCCGGAAGGACGAGATCCCGTGGCGCTCTCGCCGATGATCGTGACGCAGTTCGCCGCCGTCGACGTGGCGCGTGCGGCCCGGATGCTGAGCGAGGTCCGCTCCGCGAGACTCTCCGGCGGGCGGGCTCCGGTGGCCCCGCGTCCGGTGATCGAGCAGTCCTGGGACCGGATGCTGCGCGGCGGCGTCGATCCGGAGCACGACTTCCGCTCCGGGCTGCTGCCCCCGGAGGAGGTGCGTCGGCGGCGCGAGTCCTCGGAGCTGCGGCACGTCCTGCCGGTGCTGCGGGAGGCGCTGCTGTCGGTCGCGGACGTGGCCCACCACATCATGGTGGTCGCCGACGAGGACGGCCGGGTGCTGTGGCGGGAGGGCAGCGCGCGGGTGCTGCGCCGGGCCGACGGGCTCGGGTTCGAGGTGGGGGCGGACTGGCGGGAGGAGGTGGTCGGCACCAACGGCGTGGGGACTCCGGCGGTCACGCGGCGTCCCGTCCAGGTCTTCGCCTCCGAGCACTTCGTACGGTCCCAGGCGACCTGGACCTGCGCCGGGGCGCCGATCACCGACCCGCGCAGCGGCCGGCTGCTCGGTGTGGTCGACGTCAGCGGACCGCTGGAGACGATGCACCCGGCGACGCTGGCGTGGGTCGACTCGGTGGCCAAGCTGGCCGAGGCCCGGCTGCGGGAGCTGCACGTGCAGTCGCTGGAGCGGTTGCGGGCGGTGGCCGCGCCGGTGCTGGCCCGGCTGGAGGGGCGGGCGCTGGTGGCTGACCGGGACGGCTGGACGGCGGCGGTGACGGGGATGCCGTACCTGGAGCGGGTGGTGCTGCCCAAGTCGCCGGAGGCGGGGGCGCGGTGGCTGCCGGTCCTCGGGGCGTGCACCGTGGAGCCCCTGGCCGAGGGCTGGCTGGTGCGGGCCGCGGCGGGGCCGGTGCCGGTGCCGCGGGGCGCCACCCGGATCGTGCTGGACCTCGGGCAGCCGCGCCGATGGTCGGTACGGGTACTGGGGGGCGCGGAGGACTGGGTGCGGGAACTGAGTCCGCGGCACGCGGAGTTGCTGTACCTGCTGGCGGTGCACCGGGACGGTCGCAGCGCGTCCGGGCTGGCCGAGGACATGTTCGGCGACCCGGCCCGCACGGTGACCGTCCGGGCCGAGATGTCGCGGGTACGGAGGTATCTCGGGGCCTACCTGGAACACCGGCCGTATCGTTTCTGCGAGGTCGCGGAGGTCGAGGTCCTCCTTCCGCCCGACCCCCGCGACCTCCTCCCCCACTCGACGGCACCGGCGGTGGCGGAGGGCCGGGCGTCCCTACGGATGCCGTGACGGCGGAGGACGCCGTACCGGGGTCGCGCACCATCGGACGGCCCCGCACGATCGGGCAGCCCCGTACCGGCGCAGGGTCCCGCGCCGGCAGGTGAACCTGTACCAACGGACAGCCCCCAACCAGCGGAGGGTCCTGTTCCGCTGGGCGGTCCTATCCCGCCGGACGGCCCCGCACCGCCGGACGGCCCCGCACCGGCGGCGGTGCCCGCCGTCGACCGGCAACGCGGTAGCGGTCCGGCCCGCCGCCCCCCGCCCCGTCAGATCCCGTGCTCACAACGGACGTTCGCCCACACTCACGCCACGGCGCGTCCCGGCGCGCCACGGCGCGCCACGGCGCGTCCCGGCTCTGGCCCCGGGACTCGTCCCGCACGTCCCGGCGGAAGCCGCTCCCCGCCGGGCGGCCGGGACGCCCCGGATGGCCGTAAAGGCGGGTTGATTTCGCATATTTGCATCGTCCGCGTCCGCCGACCCGCCCTCCTGCCGTAGCATCCTCTACGGACCGCCCCATCCGCTCCTCGGTCAACGCGACCACCGTCGAGCGCAGTTGGCCGTTGTCCGTGGAGGTTGTATGAAGCAGCGCGGCAGACACCGCCGACGCAGACGGGGCAGGGCGCTGCGCGCGGCCCTGACCGGCGCGGCTCTCGCGCTGACCGGCGCGGCCACGCTGATCAGCGCCTCGCAGGCCACGGTCGCCGACGACCCCGGCGCCCTCAAGCCCCTCACCTCCGCCGCCGGGACCGACGCGCTGCGGCTCACCGAACACCGCGTGCCCCGGCCCTGGCTCGACCGGCTCTCCGCCGCGATGGGCGAGCCGGTGGGCGTCGACACCGTGCTCGACTCCGCCGACCACAGGCTGCGCGAGTCCTCCGACTGCACGGCCGGGGAGCGCGAGTCGCTGCCGGTCTCCCCCGCCGCCACACGCGCCTACTGCTGGGACGACGCCGACACCGAGGGCTGGCGCCCCGGCGCGGTCACCACCTCGGGAGACGCCGACGAGGACGGCCGCTGGGGCACTCACCGCGTCATCCTCTCGGCCTGGTCCCGCGACGACGGCATGCCCCAGGGCGGCCTGGCCAGGGTCTCCTTCGTCGACGCCGACGACCCCGCCGACCTCGGCTACACCTCGGCGCTCCTCGCCGTCCCGGTGGACGGCGGCCACGACTACCGGGGGCTCGCCTCCCCCGTCACCGGCATGGTCTGGTACCAGGACAAGCTGCTGGTCACCACCGCCGCCGGAGACAGCGACGCGCTGTACGTGTACGACGTGGAGCGGGTCCAGCGCGTCACCACCGCGGCGAACGCCGTCGGACGGGTGCCCGGCGGCTGGGCCGCGGACGGCTACGGGTACGTGCTGCCCGCGGTCGCCTCCTACCGGCTTTCCGACACCGAAGGCGCGGCCCGCCCCGGCGCGATCTCCCTGGACCGCGGCACGGCCCCGGACAGCCTGGTGGCGAGCGAACGGGTGGCCGCGGACGGCGACCGGCCCACCCGGCTGTGGCGCTACGCGCTGCGCACCGCCACGGACCCCGAGCGCACCGGACTGCCGGTCACGGACTCCGGCGGGCACGTGAACGCGGTGGAGGCGTACGAGACCGGGGCGGCCGAGATCGGGGGCCTGCTGTCGCACCGGCCGGCCGGCGCGGCACGCTCCGAGTGGTACCTGGGACGCGCGGCCGGCGGGCAGGACGGGCGCGGGACCCTGTGGCGCCAGAACACGGAGGGCGCCCGGGCCACGGAGTGCGGGTCGGACCGGTCGCAGCGGTGCTGGAGCGGCCGGGCGGGCTCCCTGTCGTACTGGGCGCGGACCGGTGAGGTGTGGTCCCAGTCGGGCCGGATGCTGTTCGCGGTGCCGCTGACCTCGATCGAGGACGCCCTGGACTGACCCCGCACCGGGCCCCCGGACGCACCGGAGCGACCGGGATCGACAGATTCACGGACCGGATGATTCCCTGACCGGCATGACCAACATCGCCGTGACCACGTGGTCCCTGGAGCAGACGGCGCCCACCGATCTGCTGCCGGCCGCCGCGCCGGAGGGGGACGTGCGGATCGTCCGTGCCGAGGTGCCCTCCCCCGAGTTCAGCCGCTTCCTCTACGCCTCGGTCGGCGGCGACATCCGCTGGACGGACCGGCTCGGCTGGAGTCACGCACGGTGGCGGGAGCACCTGGAGCGGCCGGGCGTGGAGACCTGGGTCGCCCACGACCGCGGCACGCCCGCCGGGTACGTGGAGCTGACGCCCGGGGACGCCGGGACCGTGGAGATCGAGTACTTCGGCCTGATCCCGGCCTTCCGCGGCCGGCGCATCGGCGGCCACCTCCTCTCGTACGGCACCGCCCGCGCCTGGGACCTGGCGGAACGCTGGCCGGGGCTGGCCACCACCGAGCGGGTGTGGCTGCACACGTGCAGCAAGGACGGCGAGCACGCCATGGACAACTACCAACGCCGCGGCTTCCGCCTGTTCGACACCAGGGTCGAGGAAGAGACGGACGTGGCCGCTCCGGGACCGTGGCCGGGGGCTTTCCCCGCCTGACCTGCGTCGACACGTCAGTTTTCGGCCGTGTGCGATGCGTGTGACCCACGACACCCTTGTCTCACTCTACGAGACAAGGGTGTCCACATTTTGGATTAAGCTGGACCTGTCACAGATCGCCGTGCCAGGCTTCCGTCATGCCTGGAACTGGAATTGCCTTGGTGAGTCGGCGGCACGTCGACCTCGGCCGCATGTCCAGCGCCATCTGTCCGGGCCGCTGAGAGCGCCCTCCAGCACCTCCGGTTCCCCGCCTTCACCTCGCTCCCCGCGCAACGACGCGCACGCGTGCCTCACGTATGCCGAGCGCCATGTGCGCAGGTCAGAGCCGCCCGCCCGCCACCCGGCCGCCGTCCCTCACCGACGGGCCGCGCGCCGACCCCGACCGATGCCGCCCCGAAGGACGTGTCACACCATGACCGCCACCCCACCCGAGCCCGCTGCCGCGACCCCCCGCCGCAAGGTGAGCCGTCACCGCGGCGAGGGCCAGTGGGCGGCCGGCCACTTCACCCCGCTGAACGGGAACGAGCAGACCAAGAAGGACGACGACGGTCTCAACGTACGGACACGTATTGAGACGATCTACTCCAAGCGCGGCTTCGACTCGATCGATCCCGGCGACCTGCGCGGCCGCATGCGCTGGTGGGGTCTGTACACCCAGCGCCGCCAGGGCATCGACGGTGGCAAGACGGCCGTACTGGAGCCGGAGGAGCTGGACGACCGCTACTTCATGCTCCGTGTCCGCATCGACGGCGGCGCGCTGACCACGGCTCAGCTGCGCGTCATCGGTGAGATCTCGCAGGAGTTCGCGCGCGGCACGGCCGACATCACCGACCGGCAGAACGTGCAGTACCACTGGATCCGGATCGAGGACGTCCCGGAAATCTGGAACCGCCTGGAGGGCGTCGGCCTGTCCACGGTGACCGCCTGCGGCGACACACCCCGCGTGATGATCGGCTCCCCGGTGGCGGGCATCGCCGAGGACGAGATCATCGACGGCACACCGGCGCTGGAGGAGATGAAGCGCCGGGTTCTGAACAACCCGGCGTACTCGAACCTCCCCCGCAAGTTCAAGACGGCGATCTCCGGGTCGCCGGTGCTCGACGTGGTGCACGAGATCAACGACGTGGCCTTCGTCGGCGTCGAGCACCCCGAGCACGGACCGGGCTTCGACCTGTGGGTCGGCGGCGGCCTGTCCACCAACCCCAAGCTGGGGGTACGCCTGGGCGCGTGGGTGCCCATCGAGGACGTACCGGACGTCTACGAGGGCGTCATCTCCATCTTCCGCGACTACGGCTACCGGCGGCTGCGCAACCGCGCCCGCCTGAAGTTCCTGGTCGCCGACTGGGGATGGGAGAAGTTCCGCCAGGTGCTGGAGGACGAGTACCTGAAGCGGAAGCTGACCGACGGGCCGGCGCCCGCGGAACCCACCAGCCGCTGGCGCGACCACATCGGTGTGCACCGGCAGCGGGACGGCCGCTACTACGTCGGCTTCGCGCCGCGCGTGGGCCGCGTCGACGGCACGATCCTGACCAAGGTCGCCGACCTGGCCGAGGCGCACGGCTCGGGCCGGGTCCGCACCACGGTCGAGCAGAAGATGATCGTCCTCGACGTCAAGGAGGCGCGGGTGGAGTCCCTGGTGGAGTCCCTGGAGGCGCTCGACCTCACCGCCCGCCCCTCCACCTTCCGGCGCGGCACCATGGCCTGCACCGGCATCGAGTTCTGCAAGCTCGCCATCGTGGAGACCAAGGCGCGCGGCGCCTCGCTCATCGACGAGCTGGAGCGCCGCCTCCCGGACTTCGACGAGCCGCTCAGCATCAACCTCAACGGCTGCCCGAACGCCTGCGCCCGCATCCAGACCGCGGACATCGGCCTCAAGGGCCAGCTGATGCTCGACGGGCGGGGTGAGCAGGTCGAGGGGTACCAGGTGCACCTGGGCGGCGCCCTCGGCCTGGAGCCCGCCTTCGGCCGCAAGGTGCGCGGTCTCAAGGTCACCGCCCAGGAGCTGCCTGACTACGTGGAGCGCGTCCTCAGGCGCTTCCAGGCCGAGCGCGAGGACGGCGAACGCTTCGCCGCCTGGGCGGCCCGCGCCTCGGAGGAGGCTCTGTCGTGAGCGAGCGCGCCGCCCCCTTCTACTGCCCCTACTGCGGCGACGAGGACCTGCGTCCGGGTGAGCAGGGCCACGGTGCCTGGGAATGCGGGGCGTGCAACCGCGCATTCCAGCTGAAGTTCCTCGGACTGCTCGCCCGGGGCCTTCAGCCCGACTCCACGGGAGGAGAACCGATATGACCGCGGTTCGGGAAGAGCGTACGACCGAGGACCTCAAGGCGCTCGCCGAGCGGGCAGGCCGTGAGCTGGAGGACGCCTCCGCGCTGGAGATCCTCCAGTGGGCGGCCGACACCTTCGGCGGCCGCTTCTGCGTGACCTCCTCCATGGAGGACGCGGTCGTCGCCCACCTCGCCTCCCGCGCCCTGCCGGGCGTGGACGTGGTGTTCCTCGACACCGGCTACCACTTCCCGGAGACGATCGGCACCCGGGACGCGGTCGAGGCCGTCATGGACGTGAACGTCATCACGCTCACCCCACGCCGGACGGTCGCCGAGCAGGACGCCGAGTACGGCCCGAGGCTGCACGACCGCGACCCGGACCTGTGCTGCGCGCTGCGCAAGGTGAAGCCGCTGGAGGAGGGGCTGAAGGGCTACCGGGCCTGGGCGACCGGGCTGCGCCGCGACGAGTCGGAGACCCGGGCGAACACACCGGTCGTCGGCTGGGACGAGAAGCGGGGCAAGGTGAAGGTCTCCCCCATCGCCAAGTGGTCACAGGAAGACGTGCACACGTACGTCACCGAGCACGGCGTTCTCACCAACCCGCTGCTGATGGACGGCTACGCCTCCGTGGGCTGCGCGCCCTGCACCCGTCGGGTGCTGGAGGGCGAGGACGCCCGCGCCGGACGCTGGGCGGGCCGCTCCAAGACCGAGTGCGGACTGCACGGCTGACATGACCACCACCGGACCATCGAGATCCAGGGAGAACCACGTGACGACCGGAGCCACCGTCTGGCTCACGGGGCTGCCCAGCGCCGGCAAGACCACCATCGCCCGCGAGCTGGCCGACCGCCTCCGCGGGGAGGGCAGGCGCGTCGAGCTGCTCGACGGCGACGAGATCCGCGAGTTCCTCTCGGCCGGCCTCGGCTTCGACCGCGCGGACCGGCACACCAACGTGCAGCGCATCGGCTTCGTCGCCGAGCTGCTCGCCCGCAACGGCGTCACGGCGCTGGTCCCGGTGATCGCCCCGTACGCGGACAGCCGGGACGCGGTGCGCGAGCGCCACGAGGCGAACGGCACGGCGTACGTGGAGGTGCACGTGGCCACCCCCGTCGAGGTGTGCTCGGCGCGCGACGTGAAGGGTCTGTACGCCAAGCAGGCCGCGGGTGAGCTGACGGGGCTCACCGGGGTGGACGACCCGTACGAGGAGCCCGTCAAGCCCGACCTGCGCATCGAGTCGCAGGACCAGACCGTCCAGGAGTCCGCCGCGGCGGTCCACGCCCTGCTCACCGAAAGGGGACTGGCATGACGACGTCCGTGACGTCCGCGGCCGCGGCGGAGGAGGGTACGGGCAGCCCGTACGCCCTCTCCCACCTCGACGCCCTCGAGTCCGAGGCGGTGCACATCTTCCGCGAGGTGGCGGGCGAGTTCGAGCGGCCGGTGATCCTCTTCTCCGGCGGCAAGGACTCGATCCTGATGCTGCATCTGGCGCTGAAGGCGTTCGCCCCGGCGGCCGTGCCGTTCTCCCTGCTGCACGTGGACACCGGGCACAACTTCCCCGAGGTCCTCGACTACCGCGACCGCACGGTCGAGCGGCACGGGCTGCGCCTGCACGTCGCCTCCGTGCAGGACTACATCGACCGGGGTGTGCTCAAGGAGCGGGCGGACGGCACCCGCAACCCGCTGCAGACGCTGCCGCTGACCGAGAGGATCCAGGCGGAGAAGTTCGACGCCGTCTTCGGCGGCGGGCGCAGGGACGAGGAGAAGGCCCGCGCCAAGGAGCGGGTGTTCTCGCTGCGGGACGAGTTCTCCCAGTGGGACCCGCGCCGCCAGCGACCCGAGCTGTGGAACCTCTACAACGGCCGGCACGCCCCCGGCGAGCACGTCCGCGTCTTCCCGCTCTCCAACTGGACCGAGCTGGACGTGTGGCAGTACATCGCCCGCGAGGGCATCGAGCTGCCGGCGATCTACTACGCCCACGAGCGCGAGGTCTTCGGGCGCGGCGGCATGTGGCTGACCGCCGGTGGATGGGGCGGTCCGAAGAACGGCGAGACGGTGGAGAAGCGGCGGGTCCGCTACCGCACCGTCGGCGACATGTCCTGCACCGGTGCCGTCGACTCGGACGCGGACAGCATCGAGAAGGTCATCGCCGAGATCGCCGTCTCCCGCCTCACCGAGCGCGGCGCGACGCGTGCCGACGACAAGATGTCCGAGGCCGCGATGGAAGACCGCAAGCGCGAGGGGTACTTCTAACCATGACCAGCACCACCGAACCCATCGAGCCCACCGAGCCCGTCCAGCCCACCGAGCCCGTCGAGCCCGTCCAGCCCGTCGAGCCCGTCGAACCGTTGTCGGTCTGGCAGTTGTCGGAGACGACCCTGCTGCGGTTCGCCACCGCCGGCTCGGTCGACGACGGCAAGTCCACTCTGGTCGGCCGCCTCCTGCACGACTCCAAGTCGGTCCTCACCGACCAGTTGGAGGCCGTCGAGCGGGTCTCCGCGAGCCGCGGCCAGGAGGCCCCGGACCTCGCGCTGCTCACCGACGGCCTGCGGGCCGAGCGCGAGCAGGGCATCACCATCGACGTGGCCTACCGCTACTTCGCCACCCCGCGCCGCCGGTTCATCCTGGCGGACACGCCGGGCCACGTGCAGTACACGCGGAACATGGTCACCGGCGCCTCCACGGCCGAGCTGACGGTGATCCTGGTCGACGCCCGCAACGGCGTCGTCGAGCAGACCCGCCGGCACGCCGCGATCGCCGCCCTGCTGCGGGTACCGCACGTCGTGCTCGCCGTCAACAAGATGGACCTGGTCGACTACAGGGAGCCCGTGTTCGCGTCCATCGCCGAGGAGTTCACGGCGTACGCCACCGAGCTGGGCGTCCCGGAGGTCACCGCGATCCCGATCTCGGCGCTCGCCGGGGACAACGTGGTCGAGGCGTCGGCGGTCATGGACTGGTACGGCGGCCCGACCGTGCTGGAGCACCTGGAGACCGTCCCGGTCAGCCACGACCTGGCGCACTGCCACGCCCGGCTGCCCGTGCAGTACGTGATCCGCCCGCGCACCGCCGAACACCCCGACTACCGCGGATACGCGGGGCAGATCGCCGCCGGGACGTTCCGCGTCGGCGACGAGGTCACCGTGCTGCCCTCGGGCCGCACGTCGAAGGTGTCCGGCATCGACCTGCTCGGCGAGCCGGTCGAGGCCGCCTGGACGCCGCAGTCGGTGACGCTGCTGCTGGAGGACGACATCGACGTCTCCCGCGGCGACCTGATCGTGCCCGGCAAGGACGCGCCGGCCACCAGCCAGGACGTCGAGGCCACCGTCTGCCATGTCGCCGACGCGCCACTCACGGTGGGCCACCGGGTACTGCTCAAGCACGGCACCCGCACGGTCAAGGCGATCGTCAAGGACATCCCGGCCCGGCTCACGCTGGACGACCTGTCCCTGCACCCGCACCCCGGCCGGCTCGTCGCCAACGACATCGGCCGCGTGAAGATCCGCACCGCCGAGCCGCTGCCCGCCGACTCCTACGCCGACTCGCGCCGCACGGGTTCGTTCATCCTGATCGACCCGAGCGACGGCACCACGCTCACGGCCGGGATGGTCGGCGAGTCCTTCGCCGCGCCGGAGCCGGTCAAGAACGCCGCCGACGACGACGCGTGGGACTTCTGAACATGGACTCCCCCGACTTCTGCGCCGCGTTCGCCAAGAAGGGCGGACGCGCCGGCAGCGGTGCCCTCGGCAGGGGGTCCCCCCGTACGGAGTTCGGGGGAGGACAGGGCGGAGTGGCGCGATGTGCGCGCTGACGTACGCGCACCGCTCGCGCGCCCACGCCCCGCACCCGCACAGCCGAAGACCTGCCGACCCCCCGGCCACGACCTGACCTCTCGGACCCACCGAAAGGCGTGCGAGCCGGACCAACGAGAGGAACACCTCCCGTGCCTGCCACCACCGCCCTGCGCCGTACGCTGGCGGTCCTGACCGCCCTTCCGCTCCTGACCCTGGCCGCCTGCGGGTACGGCTCCCAGGCGAGGGACGACGACACCGTCAAGGTGGCGGAGGGCGCCGAGAAGACCGACGGTCTCGAGTCCCTGCGGATCGGCTACTTGGGCAACGTCACCCATGCCACGGCGCTGGTCGGCAACCAGAAGGGCTTCTTCCAGAAGGCGCTGGGCGGCACCGAGGCCAAGTACGCGGCCTTCAACGCGGGCCCCTCCGAGATCGAGGCGCTGAACTCCGGCTCCATCGACATCGCCTGGATCGGACCCTCCCCGGCGATCAACGGCTACGCCAAGTCGGACGGCGAGAACCTCCGGATCATCGGCGGTTCGGCCTCCGGCGGAGTGAAGCTCGTGGTGAACCCGGACCGGATCGAGTCCCTGAAGGACGTCAAGGGCAAGCGCATCGCCACTCCGCAGCTGGGCAACACACAGGACGTGGCGTTCCTCAACTGGGCCGCCGAGCAGGGCTGGAAGGTCGACGCGCAGAGCGGCAAGGGCGACGTCACGGTCGTACGCAGCGACAACAAGGTCATCCCGGGCGCCTACAAGGCCGGTTCCCTGGACGGCGCCTGGGTGCCCGAGCCGACCGCCTCCCGGCTGGTCGCCGAAGGCGGCAGGGTGCTCCTCGACGAGTCGACGCTGTGGCCGGACGAGAGGTTCGTGATCACGAACATCGTCGTGTCGCAGGAGTTCCTCAAGGAGCACCCGAAGGCGGTGGAGGCGGTGCTCCACGCCTCGGTCGACACCAACGAGTGGATCGGGGCCCACCCTGACGAGGCGAAGGCAGCGGCCAACAGGCAGCTGGAGAAGGACACCGGCAAGGCGCTGCCGGCCGACGTCCTGGACCCGGCGTGGGAGTCGATCGAACCGACCGACGACCCGCTGGCCGCCACCCTCGGCGCCCAGGCGGAGCACGCCGTGCGGGCGGGCCTGCTGGAGCAGCCCGACCTGACCGGCATCTACGACCTCACCCTGCTCAACAAGGTCCTCAAGGCCAAGGGCGAGCCCGCGGTCGACGACGCCGGACTCGGCGTTCAGTAAGCCCGGACCCCGACCGTCCCCCAGGAGGTGACGACCATGGCCACGACCACGACCCTCGCCAAGGCCGCCGACGGCACCGAGCCGGCCACGCACGCCGCCCGGATCGAGCACGTCTCGAAGTCCTTCGCGGGCCCCTTCGGGCAGCAGCTCGTGCTGGACGACATCACCCTCGATGTGGCGCCCGGCGAGTTCGTCACCCTCCTGGGGGCCTCCGGCTGCGGCAAGTCCACGCTGCTCAACCTGGTGGCGGGCCTGGACAGCCCCAGCGCCGGCGCCATCACCACGGACGGGCGGCCGGCCCTGATGTTCCAGGAGCACGCCCTGTTCCCGTGGCTGACCGCCGGCAAGAACATCGAACTCGCCCTCAGACTGCGGGGCGTGCCCAAGGCCGAGCGCCGGGACAAGGCGGAGGAACTGCTGGAACTCGTCCGGCTGAAGGGCGCGTACGGCAAGCGGGTGCACGAGCTGTCGGGCGGTATGCGCCAGCGCGTGGCGATGGCGCGTGCCCTCGCGCAGGAGAGCAGGCTGCTGCTGATGGACGAGCCGTTCGCGGCGCTGGACGCCATCACCCGGGACGTGCTGCACGACGAGCTGACCCGGATCTGGCGCGAGACGAAGCTGTCCGTCCTGTTCGTGACGCACAACGTGCGCGAAGCCGTGCGGCTGGCCGAGCGCGTGGTGCTGCTGTCCTCCCGTCCCGGACGCGTGGCGCGCCAGTGGACGGTCGGCATCCCGCAGCCGCGCCGTATCGAGGACACCGCCGTGGCGGAGCTGTCCGTCGAGATCACCGAAGAACTGCGTGGGGAGATCCGCCGACATGGCCAGCACTGACACGACGCGTCCCGCCGGGGGCGCGGGCGCGAAGGACGGCGGCGATCTCGCCGGTCTGGAGGCGGGCCTTGACGCACTGGAGTCGGTGCAGCGGGGCCGCACGCCGCTGCGGCAGACCCTCGTCGAGAAGTTCCTGCCGCCCGCCGTCGCGGTCCTGCTGGTGCTGGCGGTGTGGCAGGCCCTCGTCTCCTTCGGGATCGTGGACGACCCGACCAGGCTGCCCGCCCCGGCCGACGTGTGGGACGTGGTCCGTCAGGCGTGGCTGCGGGGCGAGCTGCTCGGCTACATCTGGACCAGCGTCTCGCGCGGCCTGCTCGGCTTCTGCTTCGCCCTGCTGATCGGCACCCCGCTGGGGCTCGTGGTGGCGCGGGTGAAGTTCGTGCGCGCGGCCATCGGCCCGATCCTGTCCGGCCTCCAGTCGCTGCCGTCGGTGGCCTGGGTGCCGCCGGCCGTGATCTGGCTGGGCCTGAACAACTCGATGATGTACGCCGTCATCCTGCTCGGCGCGGTGCCCTCCATCGCCAACGGCCTGGTGTCCGGCGTCGACCAGGTGTCCCCGGTCTTCCTGCGCGCGGGCCGCACCCTGGGCGCGACGGGGCTGAAGGGCACCTGGCACATCGTGCTGCCGGCCGCGCTGCCCGGCTATGTGGCGGGACTCAAGCAGGGCTGGGCGTTCTCCTGGCGCTCGCTGATGGCCGCCGAGATCATCGCCTCCTTCCCCGACCTCGGGGTGGGCCTCGGCCAGTTGCTGGAGAACGGCCGCAACGCCAGCGACATGGCCATGGTGTTCGAGGCCATCCTGCTGATCCTGCTCGTCGGCATCGCCATCGACCTGCTCATCTTCAGTCCGCTGGAGCGGTGGGTGCTGCGCAGCCGCGGTCTGCTGGTGAAGGGCTGAGGTACGGGATGTCCACACCGGTACTCCTCGTCATCGCCCACGGCAGCCGCGACCCGCGGCACGCCGCGACCGTGCACGCCCTGGTCCGCCGGGTGCGGGCGCTGCGCCCGGACGTACGGGTGGAGACCGGCTTCCTGGACTTCAACATCCCCTCCGTACAGGGGGTGCTGGAGTCTCTGGAGACCGAGGGCGTTCGGGACGTGGTGGCGCTCCCGCTGCTGCTGACCCGCGCCTTCCACGCCAAGGCGGACATCCCGGCGGTCCTGGCGGCCGCGCCGCCGCGCCTGCGCGTCCGGCAGGCCGATGTGCTCGGTCCCTCGCCGCTGCTGCTGGCGGCGCTGGAGCGGCGCCTGTACGAGGCGGGTCTGACACCCGCCGACAAGTCCTCGACCGGGGTCGTGCTGGCCTCGGCGGGGTCCTCCGACCCGGAGGCGATCGCAGTGATCGCTGAAATCGCGCGGGAGTGGCGGCACACCGGTTGGTGCGCCGTGCGGCCTGCGTTCGCCTCCGCATCCCTTCCGCGCACCGAGGACGCCGTGCGGCGGCTCCGCGACCTGGGCTGTGCGCGCGTCGCCGTGGCCCCGTACGTCCTGGCACCCGGCTTCCTGCCGGACCGCATCGCGCGGGGCGCGGCCGGGGCCGACGTGCTGGCGGACGTCCTGGGCCCCGCACCGGAGGTGGCACGCGTCCTGCTGAAGCGGTACGAGGCGGCGCGGACACCGGCGGCGGTCGCGGTCGGGGCCTGACGCCACGGCGTGCGGCGCCCGGGGCACCGGCCCGGTTGTTCCGGGGCACGAGACGGCCGCCGTGCCCCGTGGGGGCGGGCACGACGGCCGGATCCGCGCTGGGCGGACGTGCGCGCCACTCTCGCCGATGTGGTGTGCGGGTTCAACCACTACGCGCGCCTGTGTCTCAATCACCGCCGTTTCGAAAGGGCCCGGTGCCCCCCGGTCGGCCCCGGTGCGCCCTCGCGCCCTGAGCCGTCACCCCCGGCATCCCCGGTAGATGTAAGGGGCCAGGGTCCTCCTCAGCGGTGAGGGCGGCGGTACGGAGGGATGAGTCCGGCGCCGTCGCGGGTCACCGGAGAGCACGACGCGACGGCCTTACGCGGGCCATACCTTCGTAACGCAAGGTGGCGGCAGGGGGCCGGCACCGCTCACGAGGGGGCAGGCCCGTCATGCGGAACGGAGACGGAAGGGTGCGGGGCATAGCCGCCCGGGCCGGCGGCTGGAGTGCCCGGCACCGGTGGGCCGCCGTCGGGATCTGGGTGCTGTTCGTCGTCCTGGCGACGGGGCTCGGTTCGGCGGCCGGCCGGGTCGACGTCAAGGACAGCGACCAGATGGGCGGCGAGACGCACACCGCCGCCAGGATCGTGGAGGACGCCGGGATCGACGAGCCGGCCGGTGAGTCCGTTCTGGTCCAGGCGAAGGACGACGGTGTCAGGGCCACGGACGCCGAGTTCCGGGCCGCGGTCGACGCGGTCGTCACCGCGGTGGAGGGGACCGGGAAGGTCACGGGCGTGACCTCGCCCTACGACGCGGGGACGATCTCGAAGGACGGCCGCAGCGCGCTGGTGCAGTTCGACATGCGCGGCGAGGCGGACACCGCGGGCGAGCGGGTCGAGCCGGTACTGAAGGCCGTCGAGGGCGTGCAGCGGGAGCACGGGTCGCTGCGGATCGAGGAGATCGGCGGCGCCAGCATGATGAAGACGTTCGACGACGCGTTCGGCGACGACTTCAAGAAGGCCGAGTACTCGGCGGTGCCGGTGGCGCTGGGCATCCTGCTCGTCGCCTTCGGCGCGCTGGTGGCGGCGCTGGTCCCGGTGGCACTGGCGATCACCGCGATCATCGCGACGATGGGCCTGATGGGCCTGGTCAGCCACCTCCAGCCGATGAGCGAGACCGCCAACTCCGTGATGCTCCTCGTCGGTCTGGCCGTCGGCGTCGACTACTGCCTGTTCTATCTGCGCCGTGAGCGCGAGGAGCGCGCCGCCGGCCGGGACGCGCGGACGGCGCTCAGGATCGCCGCCGCCACCAGTGGCCGGGCGATCGTCGTCTCCGGTGTCACGGTGTGCCTGGCGATGGCGGGCATGCTCTTCACCGGTATCGCGGAGTTCGAGGCGATGGGCCTGGCCTCGCTGATGGTGGTCGCGGTCGCCATGGCCGGTTCCGTGACGGTGCTGCCGGCGCTGCTGTCCCTGCTGGGCGAGCGGGTCGAGAAGGGCCGTGTGCCGTTCCTGCGCCGTCGCCGCCCGGGCGGCGACGCCGGGGAGGGCAGCCGGTTCTGGACGGCCGTGCTGAAGCGCGTACTGGCCAGGCCGCTGCTCGCCGCCGTGGTCGCCGTCGGCGCGCTGCTCGCCGTAGCCGCGCCCGCCCTCGGCATGAAGACGCAGAACCTCACGCTGGACCAGGAGTTCGGCGACTCGCTGCCCATCGTGCAGACGTACAACCGGGTCAACGAGGCTTTCCCGGGCGGTTCGGACCCGGCCGAGGTGGTCGTGAAGGCCGACGACATCAACGCGCCCGAGGTGCGGGCCGCGCTCGCCGGCTTCCGCGAGCGGGCGATCAGTTCGGGTGCCTCGCGCGGGCCGGTGGACATCACGATGCACGACGAGCAGAACGTGGCCCTGGTGTACGTCCCGCTGGTCGGCGGCTCGGACCAGGACAAGGCGGGCGAGAGCCTGGACAAGCTGCGTGACGAGGTACGTCCGGCGACGCTGGGCGGGGTCGACGGTGTCGAGGCCCCGATCACCGGTCAGGTGGCCGGCAGCAAGGACTTCAACGACCAGCTCGTCGGGTCGGTCCTGCCGGTCTTCGCGTTCGTCGTGGTCTTCGCCTTCCTGCTGATGCTGCTGTCCTTCCGCTCGCTGACAATCGCGATCACCTCGATCGTGCTCAACCTGCTGTCGGTGGGCGCGGCGTACGGCATCCTGGTCGCCGTCTTCCAGCACGGCTGGGGCGCCTCGCTGGTGGGTGCGGAGGGCGTCGGCGCCATCATCACGTGGCTGCCGCTGTTCCTCTTCGTGATCCTGTTCGGCCTGTCGATGGACTACCACGTGTTCGTGGTCTCCCGGATCCGCGAGGCACGGCTGCGCGGGCGCTCCACCCGGGACGCGATCCAGCACGGCGTGGTCACCACGGCGGGGGTCGTCACCAGCGCCGCGGTCATCATGGTCGCGGTGTTCGCCATCTTCGGCACGCTGTCCATGCAGTCGATGAAGCAGATGGGCGTGGGCCTTGCGGCGGCGGTGCTGATCGACGCGACGATCATCCGTGGTGTCCTGCTGCCGGCCGTGATGTCCCTGCTCGGCGAGCGCAACTGGTACCTGCCGAAGTGGCTGCGCCGGCTGCCCGACCTCACCCACGACGAGGCGCCCGAGGCGATCGCGCCGGCGGTCCGCGGCGGCGGGGGCGAGCGCGGGGGGCGGGGTGAGCGGGTCGGGGTCTGACCGGCCAACGCCGCCGAAGGGCCCGTCGGCCCGAATCAACCAACAGCGTAGTCCGGGGGAACGGACGGGCTCTTCGGCCTCCCGTGCCCGGTGCGTCGTCCGGCACCGGGTGCGGTCGGGCCCGGGCGGCGGCCGGCGCCGCCCCGATGAGGTCGGCGGCACGCCGGGTGCCGCCCTCGCGGGCCGTCCGCCCTCGGATCTCCTTCGGACGCCGGGCCACCTCCGGGTCGTCGACCAGCGGGAACCGGGCGCCGTGGTCCGGCCCGGTCCGTGGACGGCCGGTGCCGGGCGCACGGCCAGCCGGTCTCCTCGACTCCGTCACCGGTGTCACGTGGTCGACCCCTTGGCACGGCCCGTGCGGGCCTGGCCCCGCTCGTGAAGTTACCGGGTCCCGTAAAGGGCCCGCGACACGCTCCCACCTGTGCCAGTGCGACACTGACCGACGGATGGCGGAAGCCGGTACGGACACGGAGGCGCGGGACGATGGACGAGGCACGGGCGCGGGAGGTGCTGGCCGCGGCGGGCGTACTGGCCGGCCCGGCCCGGGAGGCGCGGCTGCTGGCCCTCGGCGAGAACGCGGTGTTCGCCGCCGGCGACCTGGCGGTCAAGGTGGGCCGCGACGCCGAACTGCTGGAGCGGGCACGCCGGGAACTGGCCGTCGCGCTGTGGCTGGAGGAGGCCGGGGTACCGGCGGTGCGGGCGGCGGATCCGACGGCGCGGTTCGTCGACGGGCACCCGGTGACCGTGTGGCGGCGGCTGCCCGACCCGGTGCGGCCCACCGAGCCCCGGGACATGGCCGCGCTGCTGCGGCTCGTCCACGCACTGCCCCTCCCCTCCTCCTTCGAGCTGCCGCCCCGCGAACTGCTGGGTGGTGTGGAACGCTGGCTGCGGCTCGCGGGCGACGTGATCGACCCCGCGGACGCCGCGTATCTGCGCGAGCGCCGGGACGGCTTCGCGTCGGCCGCCGCCGCGCTCGCCCCGCACCTGCCGCCGGGTCCCGTCCACGGGGACGCGCTGCCCCGCAACGTGCACGTCGGTCCCGACGGCCCGGTCCTGATCGACCTGGAGACCTTCTCCGCCGACCTGCGCGAGCACGACCTCGTGGTGCTGGCGCTGAGCCGGGACCGCTACGGGCTGCCCGCCGAGGCCTACGACGCCTTCACCGCGGCCTACGGCTGGGACGTGCGCGAGTGGGACGGCTGCGCCGTGCTGCGCGGTGCCCGGGAGACCGCCAGCTGCGCGTGGGTGGCCCAGCACGCGCCGAGCAACCCGAAGGCGCTGGCCGAGTTCGAGCGCAGGGTGGCCTCGTTGCGGGACGGCGACCCCACGGTGCGGTGGTACCCCTTCTGACCGCGCGTCCCCGCCCGGAGGGTCAGACCCGCTCGTCGGCCGGGTCCTCGGCCAACTCGCGCACCGGCCAGGTCCCGTCGACGACGGCCGCGGCGTCGCCCTTGCGGCGCAGGAAGCTCTGGAAGTCCGCCGCCCACTCGGCGCACCACTCGATCTGGCGGCGGTGCAGGTCCGCCGCGCCGAGGGCCGCGACCTTGGGGTGGCGGCCGGCTATCGCGCAGGCCAGCCGGGCCGCGGCGAGGGCGTCGGCCGTGGCGTCGTGAGCGGCGTCGAGCGGGACACCGTACTCCCTGCAGACCGCCTCCAGATTGCGTTTGCCCCGGCGGTACCGGTCGACGGAACGGTCGATGGTGTACGGGTCGATGACCGGGGCGGGGTCCAGGCTGCCCAGGCGCTCGCGCAGGGACGGCAGTGAATGGCGCCGCAGTTCGGCGGAGAGCAGGGTGAGGTCGAAGGCCGCGTTGTACGCGACGACCGGGACGCCCGCCTTCCAGTGGTCCGCGAGGACACCGGCGATGGCGTCCACGACCTGGTCGGCGGGGCGGCCTTCACCGGCCGCGCGTTCGTTGCTGATGCCGTGCACCGCGACCGCGTCCGCCGGGATCTCCACGCCCGGGTCGGCCAGCCACTCCCGGCGTCCTCGCGGCTCCCCGCCCACGACCTCGATCACGGCCCCCGTGACGATGCGCGCCTCGCGCGGATCGGTGCCCGTCGTCTCCAGGTCGAAGCCGATCAGCAGCTCCCGGTGCCAGCCCATGGGCGGTCCCCCTTCTTGGTGGTGCGTTCCCCCAGTGGTCTCCACCCTCCCACGGGCCACTGACAATCAGAGGATCGCATTCCGCTTGGGCCCGGGCCCGGCCCGGGTGGAAGCCGGGCCGGCGTTCACGACACCGGCCGCGAATCCGCCCACATCAGCTCGAACTCCTCACGGTAGGTGGGGAAAAGTCCGCCTTCTTCGAGCTGGCCCGATTTCACGACCTTGCCGCCGTTGCGCCCGTTGCGCAGGACGAGGACCGGGGCCTCCATCCCGCGCGTGCGGCGTAGGTAGGACTGCACGACCGCGATGCCGTCGGCGCCGTCCCCGTCGACGAGGTAGGCCGTGAAGCGGGGCGTCTCGTCGAAAACCTGGATCTCGAAGGCGCCCGGGTCCCGCAGCCGGGCGCGCACCCGGCGCATGTGCAGGATGTTCATCTCCACCGCGCGGCTCAGCTCGCCCCGCTTGATGCCCAGTTCACGCTCCCGGCGCTTGATCGCGCTGGACGCCGGGTTCAGGAAGAGCAGCCGGACCCGGCCGCCCGCCTCGGCCATCCGCAGCAGGCGGCGGCCGGAGAAGTTCTGCACGAGCAGGTTGAGGCCGATACCGAGGGCGTCCACCCGGCGGGCGCTGCCGAACAGGTCCTCGGCAGGGAACTGGCGCAGCAGCCGCACCCGGTCCGAGTGCACGGCGACCACGTCGGCGTAGCGGTCGCCGACCAGGTCCTCCACCGCGTCGACCGGCAGCCGGCGGGCGGACGGCACGTCGCCGCCCGTGCCGAGGACCTCCAGCAGTCGCGCCGACGCCCGTTCGGCCTGGCTGAGGACCGCCTCGGACAGGGCCCGGTTGCGGGAGACGACGTTGCGGGTGACCTCCAGCTCGTCCAGGGCCAGTTCGACGTCGCGTCGCTCGTCCACGTAGGGCTCGAAGCAGGGCCAGTGCTGCACCATCAGCTCGCGCAGCTGCGGCAGGGTGAGGAAGCTGAGGACGTTGTCGTCGGCCGGGTCGAGCAGGTAGCCCTTGCGGCGGCTGACCTCGCGGACCGCGACGGCGCGCTGCACCCACTCCTGACCGGCGGGTCCGGCGGCGGCGACCACCCAGTCGTCGCCGTGGACGGGCTCGTAGACCGGTCTGAGCACAGCCGCCACGACGGCACGCAGCCGCTGTTCGACGAGGTTCAGCCAGATGTAGGCCCGGCCCGCCCGCTGCGCGCGCGTGCGCACCTCGTGCCAGGCCCCGGCGTCCCAGTCCAGCTCCGGACCGATCGCGCCCGCGTTCATCGGCCGCGCCAGGGACACCGCACCGGGCGGGACGTCCGCGGAGTTCCCCTGGTGACCGTCGTCACCAGGAGGCAGCTCCAGCCCTCCCGAGCCCACCCGAGTACCGCCTTCCGCTCCCCCGGTCACTGCCGGGGACACCCCGTCCCAACGATCAAGGAAGGGTACTCCGCAAGCGGTCCGCGATGCAGCCCGATGGACGGGCCGGTTTTGCCAACATCGCTGTGCCGCAAGCGTGTTGCCGCCGCCCTGACACCTGGGAGTGAGCGGATTCATAGCGGTGACGTGGCCGGGTCCGGGAAAGCCTCTCCCGTGCCTCCTTCCCGGTACGGCCGGAGCAGAACGCCGAAGGGTGGGTAGGAGGACGTACGTGCCAGGTGGTCGCCTCACTTTCGGGGAGACTTCCAGGAGACTCGGAGCCAAGGCGTCCGCACCGGCGCCCCACACCTGAAAGAGTCGTGTTCATGCAGGTCTGGCCTGGAGAGGCGTATCCACTGGGTGCCACGTACGACGGCGCCGGCACCAACTTCGCGGTCTTCACGGAGGCCGCCGACCGAGTAGAGCTGTGTCTGTTGCACGACGACGGCTCCGAGACCGCGATCGAGCTGCGGGAGAGCGACGCGTTCGTACGGCACGCCTACGTGCCGGGCGTGATGCCGGGGCAGCGGTACGGGTATCGCGTGCACGGCCCGTACGCCCCGGAGCGCGGGCTGCGCTGCAACAGCGCCAAGCTGCTCCTAGATCCGTACGCGCGTGCGATCAGCGGGGCGGTCCAGTGGGGCGAGGAGGTGTACGGCTACCACTTCGGCGAACCCGAACGGCGCAACGACCTCGACTCGGCGCCGCACACGATGACGTCGGTCGTGGTCAACCCCTACTTCGACTGGGGCGACGACCGCAGTCCCCGGACGGAGTACCACCACACGGTGATCTACGAGGCCCACGTGAAGGGCCTGACCATGCGGCACCCGGGCCTGCCCGAGGAGCTGCGGGGCACCTACGCGGCCCTCGCGCACCCGGCGCTCATCGAGCATCTCACGGGGCTGGGGGTGACCGCGCTGGAGCTGATGCCGGTCCATCAGTTCGTCAACGACCACCGGCTGGTGGACATGGGCCTCAACAACTACTGGGGCTACAACACGGTCGGCTTCTTCGCCCCGCACAACGCGTACGCCTCCTGGGGCGACCGCGGCCAGCAGGTGCTGGAGTTCAAGTCGGCCGTCAAGGCGCTGCACGAGGCGGGGATCGAGGTGATCCTGGACGTGGTCTACAACCACACGGCCGAGGGCAACCACCTGGGCCCGACCCTGTCCTTCAAGGGTCTCGACAACCCCTCGTACTACCGGCTGACCGACGACCCCCGCTACTACATGGACACCACGGGGACCGGGAACTCGCTGCTCATGCGGTCCCCGCACGTACTCCAGATGATCATGGACTCGCTGCGGTACTGGGTCACCGAGATGCACGTGGACGGATTCCGCTTCGACCTCGCGGCCACCCTGGCCCGGCAGTTCCACGAGGTGGACCGGCTGTCGTCGTTCTTCGACCTGGTGCAGCAGGACCCCGTGGTGTCGCAGGTGAAGCTGATCGCCGAGCCCTGGGACGTCGGCGAGGGCGGCTACCAGGTGGGCAACTTCCCGCCGCTGTGGACCGAGTGGAACGGCAAGTACCGGGACACGGTGCGGGACCTGTGGCGCGGCGAGCCGCGCACGCTGGCGGAGTTCGCGTCCCGGCTGACCGGCTCCTCCGACCTCTACCAGGACGACGGGCGCCGCCCGCTCGCCTCGATCAACTTCGTGACCTGCCACGACGGCTTCACCCTGCACGACATGGTGGCGTACAACGACAAGCACAACCAGGCCAACGGCGAGGACAACCGGGACGGGGAGAGCCACAACCGCTCCTGGAACTGCGGTGTCGAGGGCGACACCGACGACCCGGCGGTGCTGGAGCTGCGGGCGCGTCAGATGCGGAACTTCATCGCCACCCTGCTGCTCTCCCAGGGCGTTCCGATGATCAGCCACGGCGACGAGTTCGCCCGCACCCAGCGGGGCAACAACAACGCCTACTGCCAGGACAACGAGCTGGCGTGGGTGGCGTGGCCCGACGGCGAGGACGTCCCCTCCGGGCTGCTGGAGTTCACCCGCGCGATGGTGTGGCTGCGCAAGGACCACCCGGTCCTGCGCAGGCGCCGCTTCTTCCACGGGCGCCCCGTGCAGGGCACGCACGACGAGCTCTCGGACATCGCCTGGTTCACCCCGGAGGGCGCGGAGATGACCCGGCGGGACTGGAACTCGGCGCGGGCTTCGGCGCTCACGGTGTTCCTGAACGGCAACGCGATCTCCGAGCCCGGCACCCGCGGGGAGCGCATCGCCGACGACTCGTTCCTGCTGATGTTCAACGCCTCGCCGAAGCCGCTGGACTTCGTGGTGCCGATCGACCACGGCCGGCAGTGGGAGGTGGTCGTCGACACCGCCCTGACGGAGGGGGTGCCCGCGGGCACGGGCCCGAAGGTGCAGGCCGGGGACCGGCTGACCCTGGTGGACCGGAGCCTGACGGTGCTGCAGCGGCCCGTGTAGGGCGCGGGGGCGCCTTTCGGGCGCGGTCCTCCGTCACCGGCCTCCTGCACCCGAGCAGGGGGCCGGTGACAGGAAAGGCGGCGGGGCGGGTACGTAGGTTTCCATGACACCTGAGCGACCCGACCCGGTGCCGTCCCCGGCCTCCCCCGCCTCCTCCGGCTCTCTCGCCTCCCCCGGCCCTTCCGTTCCCTCGGCCACCTACCGGCTCCAGCTACAGCCGGCCTTCCCCTTCGGGGCCGCGGCGGCGGCCGTGCCGTACCTGGCCTCTCTCGGTGTGTCGCACCTGCACCTGTCCCCCGTCCTGGAGGCGGTCCCGGGCTCGCGGCACGGCTACGACGTCGTCGACCACGCGCGCGTGCGCGAGGAACTGGGCGGCGAGGAGGGTCTGCGGGCGCTGTCGCGCACCGCGCGGGAGCACGATCTCGGCCTGGTGGTGGACATCGTGCCCAACCACATGGCGATGTCGCCGCGTCACAACCGCGCCCTGTGGGACGTGCTGCGCGAGGGGCCGGAGTCGCCGTACGCGCGGTGGTTCGACATCGACTGGCAGGCGCAGGGCGGTCAGCTGCTGCTGCCGGTGCTGGGTGCCCCGGTCGGAGAGGTGCTGGACGACCTCCGGGTCGACGGCGGCGTGCTGCGCTACCACGAGCACGCCTTCCCGCTGCGGGACGGCACCGCGGGGCTGCCGCTGCCGCGGCTCCTGGACGCTCAGTGGTACCGCCCGGTGTGGTGGCGGCTCGCCCGCACCGAGCTGAACTACCGGCGCTTCTTCAGCATCTCGGAGCTGATCGGCGTACGCGTGGAGGACCCCGGGGTGTTCGAGGCCACGCACGCCACGATCCTGCGGCTGCTGCGCGAGGGCGTGATCGACGGACTGCGCGTCGACCACCCCGACGGTCTCGCCGACCCCGACGCCTACCTCGAACGGCTGCACCGGGCGAGCGGCGGCCGGTGGACGGTGGTGGAGAAGATCCTCGCGGACGGGGAGCGGCTGCCCGCCGCCTGGCCCGTCGCGGGCACGACCGGCTACGACGCACTGCGGCACGTCGACGGGCTGTTCACGGACCCGGCGGGGTACGGACAACTGCTCGACCGCTATCGCGAGTTCGCGCTCCCGCAGGCGGACCGGGGCGGGGACTGGGCGGCGACGGTGCGGCGCGCGGCGTACAAGGTGCTCACGCACGAGCTGGCCACCGAGATGGACCGGCTGACCCGGGTGGCCCACCGCCTGTGCGTCGCCGCGCCGGACCCCGCGCCGCGCGACCGGGCGCCCTGGGCGCTGCGCACGGCGTTGCGGGAGCTGCTGGTCCGGCTGGAGGTGTACCGGCCGTACGCCTCGGTGGACGCGGCGACGGTCGTCACCGAGAAGGCGGCGGCCGAGGCACGGCTCGCCTTCGAGGTCCCCGAGGAGGCCGGCGCGGTGGATGTCGTACGGGACCTGGTGCTGGGGCGGTACGGGGACGGTCCTGGCCAGGTGGAGTTCCGGACGCGGTTCGCCCAGACGGCGTCGGCACTGCGCGCGAAGTCGGTGGAGGACACGGCGTTCTACCGGTACGTGCCGCTGCTGTCGGCGACCGAGGTGGGCGGCGACCCGGGGAGCCCGGCCGTGCCGCCCGAGGAGTTCCACGCCTACTGCGCGCGTGTGCAGCGCGACTGGCCCGCGACGGGCACCGTCGTCTCGACCCACGACACCAAGCGCAGCGCCGACGTGCGCGCCGCACTGGCGGTGCTCACGCAGTGTCCCGCACGGTGGGCGGACGTCCTGACGGAGGTCGCCCGCACGGGCGAGGGCGGGCCGGACGGCCAGGTCGCGTGGGCGGCCTGGCAGACGGTGTTCGGACTGGGCCCGGCGGACCGGGAGCGGGTGCGGGAGGCGCTGCTGAAGCACGTGCGCGAGGCGGGGATGCACACCAGCTGGACGGAGCGGGAACCCTCGTACGAGGAGGCGGTGGCCCGGTTCGTGGCGGCTGGGCCGTGCGGCCCGCCGGGCGAGCGGGTGGCGGCCCTCCGCGACGCCCTGGAGCCGCACATCCGGGCCAACGTCCTCGGCACCGCCCTGACCCACCTGACGATGCCGGGCGTGCCGGACCTCTACCAGGGCACCGAGCACGAGTACCTGGCACTGGTGGACCCGGACAACCGCCGTCCGGTGGACTTCCCCGCCGGCGGGGGCGGGGGCGGGGACTCCGGGGAGAAGACGGCGGTGACCCGGGCGGCGCTGGCGCTGCGGGCGCGGCGGCCCGGTGCCTTCGGCGGCACGGCGACGTACGAGCCGCTGCCGGCCGAGGGCCCGGCGGCGGCCCACTGCGTGGCGTTCGCCCGCTCGGGGGAGGCCGTGACGGCCGTGACCCGGTTGTCACTGCGGCTGGCGGAGGCCGGTGGCTGGCGCGGCACGACGCTGCCGCTGCCGCCGGGCCGGTGGGCCGACGCGCTGGCGCCCGGACGGGAATTCGCGGGGCACGCGCGCGTGGAGGACCTTTTCGCGGACATGCCGGTGGCGCTGCTGGAGCGGGTGGAGGGAACGGAGGGGCCACTGGCAGGAGACGGAGCGAAAGGGGCACAGGAGGCATAGACGGGCGCAGGAGGCAGAGGCGGCGCAGGGAGCGGGGCACGGCGGCCGCCCGTCACCCGTGCGGGTCCCGACGCCACACACCCGCGCGGGTCCCGACCGCCACGCACCCGGTCGGGCCACACGGGCTGGGTCGCCCCGCTCCGGCCGGGGGGAGGTCAGTCCCAGTGCATCGGCACCGCGGCCTGGGGCCCCCGGCCTGACTCCCCCGTGCGGGAGCCGGCGGTGGGGCGCCGCCCGGCCAGTTCGAACGCGGCGAGTACGACCCGTGTCTGGTACTCCACCTGGCGCGCGACCGGTATCCAGCGCGCCGCGCAGCCGTCGCGGTAGTCGGCGCAGCCCTCGTCGACGAGCCGGTCGAGTTCGGGCAGGACGCCCGCCGGATCGCCCCCGGCACGGGTGACCAGCTGGTGAAGGAGCCCTGCGGTGCGCAGGGACAGGCGCCGGCCGGCGAGCCGCAGCGCGACCAGGTGGGAGGTGTTCATCGGCGGCAGTGAGCGGCCGGAGCCGTCGTCGGTGTCGGGATCCCACGCGTCGGCGAGCCGGGGGCAGACCAGCAGGTAGTCGTCGACCGGTGCGAGCAGGTGCGCCGCCTCCGGCACGGCGGCCAGGTGGGGCCGGACGCGGGCGAGGACCCGGTGCAGGCGCCGGGTGTCCTGGCGCAGGGTGCGGCTCACGGTGCGCAGTAGCGCGTCCCGGTCGGCCGGGGACGAGCCGTCCGCCACGGCCGCCACGGCCCACATGGGCGCCTCGACGACCGCGGTGACGGTGCCGTACCGCCGCGGATGGCACCACGTCGAGTCGACGGCGGCCTCGGTGATGGCGGCGGTGAGGTCGCCGCGGCGGGGCGGCGGTATCCGGTAGACGGCGGGTCCGAGGTCGGGCCAGTACAGGGTGTCGTAGGCGCCGAGTTCGCGGGGGACGCCGAGCCGGGCCGCGGTGTGGGCGATGCGCTGGGCGATGCCCGGCAGGTCGTGGGTCAGCTCGACGAAGCCGCCGCCGACGTCCACGCCGTGCAGGGAGCACTGGAGGAAGGGCCGCAGCTCGTCCTGGAGTGCGAGCAGGGTGCGGGTCTCCGGGAGCGTGGCGCGGTCCGGGCCGTCGGGCAGCCACTCGGGCTGCTCCAGGAAGCCGGGGCGGAAGAAGTTCCGGGCGTAGCGGCCGAGGGTGTACGGGCCGGTCAGCCAGCCCTCGTTGCGGCGCAGACCGTCGGGGTCGACGCACAGGAGGAGGTTCCAGGTGGCGTCGGCGCCCTCGGTGAGCCGCGGGTCGGCCACGGCCCGCTCGGCCAGCCGGAGGGCGGTGGCGCCGCCCACGGGCTCGTTCGCGTGCGGTCCGGCGACGACGAGGACCTGGCGGCTGCCGTGGCCGACGGAGAGCAGCAGCAGCGGGGTGCCCGCGCGGGAGGCGCCGACGCGGCGCAGCCGGGCGTGTCGGGGATGCCGGGCGACGAGTGCGGCGGCCCGGGCACCCAGCTCGTCCACGGTCGGGTAGCGCAGGAGGGGCGGCAGGGCACACCTCCACAAGCGAGCCGTCGATTCACCTGGTGTGCGCGGTGTACGCACAGTCAGTCACGACTTGGGGGGTACGTCAACACCGTGAGAACAAAGGGATTCGCGCCACCGAAGCGGACGCGACTGCGAGTGAGGTCCAGGCCAGGGGTCTGCCCTGCCCGCCCGGTCCGCTCCCGGAGGGCGGTACGTGGCGTCAGTTCTCGGCCAGGCGGAAGGCCATCCGGCCGAAGCCGATCTGGTCGCCCCCGCGGACGACGGCCGCGCCGATGACCCGCCGCCCGTTGACGGTGGTGCCGTTGGTGGAGCCCAGGTCGCGCAGCACCCACATGCCGCCCTGGCGGCTGAGTTCCGCGTGCACCCGGGAGACCGTCTCGTGGCTCAGCCGCAGCCCGCTCGCCGGGTCGCGTCCTATGCGCAGCGGTTGCCCCTCGCGGGTGCGGGGCAGCAGCAGCTTGGGCAGCCGCTCGGCCCGCCAGGCCCTGCCGAGCCGTACGCCGAACCCGGACACCGCCTCGACGGTGCCGAACACCAGCCGGGACAGCCGGCTCTCGGTGGAAAGGTCGGCGGTGAGCGCCGCCAGCTCCTCCGGGCGGCGGGCGGCGAGCGCCAGCTCCATCCGGCGGACGAACGTGTCGTGCGACAGGCGCCCCACGGCGACGCCGTCCCGGAGCACGTTCAGCGCCTTGTCGCGCTCCGCGTCGGACAACCGCGCGGGATACGTGTTGAACTCGAAGGACGACGTCACGCAGCTGATTGTCGGTCAGCCGGGCCGGAGTGTCCAGGAGAGGGGGAAAGGGCCGTCCCCGCGCGCGGAGCGGACACGACACCCGCCACGAGCGGTGGCAATCACCAGCGGAATGATCCCTTTTGCAGGACCATGGACGGGCTGGGCCTGTCCGGCGGACCGGGTCGCGGAAGGGCGCGGCACCTCCCGGACCCGCGTCCGCGGCACGACCTGCCGGACCGGCTCCGCATCACGGTCAGCAGACGAAGGGGAACCGTCCGTGCAGTTCGAGGTGTGGGCACCGCAGGCCGGCCGGGTGACGTTGCAGTGCGACGGCGCCGTGCGCGCGCTGGAGCGCGATCCGGAACGGCCGGGGTGGTGGTGCGGTGAGGCGGAGGCGCGGGACGGTTCGCGGTACGGCTTCGCGGTGGACGACGGCCCGGTACTGCCGGACCCGCGCTCGTGCCGCCAGCCGGACGGACCGGACGGGCTCAGCGCGGTCGTCGACCACGGACGGTACGCGTGGCGTGCGAGGTGGGCCGGGCGTCCGCTGCCCGGCGGGGTCCTGTACGAGCTGCACGTGGGGACGTACACCCCCGAGGGCACCCTCGACGCCGCCGCCGGCCGGCTCGAGCACCTGGTGGACCTGGGTGTCACCCACGTCGAGTTGATGCCGCTGTGCCCCTTCCCGGGCCGGCACGGCTGGGGATACGAGGGCGTCTCGCTGTGGGCGGTGCACGAGCCGTACGGCGGGCCCGAGGCACTGAAGCGGTTCGTCGACCGGGCCCACGGCCTCGGCCTGGCCGTGGTCCTGGACGTGGTGCACAATCACCTGGGCCCGTCCGGCAACTACCTGCCCGCCTTCGGGCCGTACTTCACCGACACGCACCACACGCCCTGGGGTGTCGCCGTGAACCTGGACGCGCCCGGCTCGGACGAGGTGCGGGCGTATCTGGTCGACAGCGCGCTGGCCTGGCTGCGGGACTACCGGGTCGACGGACTGCGCCTGGACGCGGTGCACGCCCTGGCCGACACGCGCGCGTGCCACTTCCTGGAGCAGTTGTCGACCGCCGTGGACGAGCTCGCCGCCGACCTGGACCGGCCGCTCTTCCTGATCGCCGAGTCCGACCTGAACGACCCGCGGATCATCACCCCGCGCGAGGAAGGCGGCCTGGGGGTGCACGCGCAGTGGAACGACGACTTCCACCACGCCCTGCACACCGCGCTGACCGGGGAGTCGCAGGGCTACTACGCCGACTTCGCGCGCGATCCGCTGGCGGCGCTCGCCAAGACCCTGACCCGGGGCTACTTCCACGACGGCGCCTACTCCACCTTCCGGGGCCGCTCGCACGGCCGTGCGCTGGACCGAGGCAGGGTGGCCGCGCACCGGCTGACCGGCTACAGCCAGACCCACGACCAGGTCGGCAACCGCGCCCGGGGAGACCGCCTGGCGTCCCTGCTCTCCCCCGGCCTCGCCGCCTGCGCGGCCACGCTGACGCTGACCGCGCCGTTCACACCGATGCTGTTCATGGGCGAGGAGTGGGCGGCCGGTACGCCGTGGCAGTTCTTCACCGACCACACGGACCCGCAGCTGGCGGAGGCGGTACGGCGCGGCAGACGGCGGGAGTTCGCCGCGCACGGCTGGCGGGAGGAGGACGTGCCCGACCCGCAGGACCCGGCGACGCGCGAGCGCTCCTGCCTCGACTGGTCGGAGCCCGCCCGCGAGCCGCACGCGCGCGTGCTGGACTGGTACCGGCGGCTGATCGCCCTGCGCCGCGAGCAGCCGGACCTGACCGACCCCGACCTGGCCGACACCAGGGTGGCGTACGACGGCGCGGCGCGCTGGCTGGCCTTCCGGCGCGGCGACATCCGGGTGGCCGTCAACCTGGGCACCGGTCCGGCGGCGATCCCGCTGGGCAGCCGGCCCGCGCGTGTGCTCGCGGCCTGGGAACCGGTGGAGGGCCCGGGCCCGGACGGCCTGCTGCGCGTGCCGGGCGAGTCGAGCGTGGTGCTGGTACAGGACTGAGGCCCGGGCCGGTCCGCGCGGGTGCGCCGCGGGAGGGGGCCCGCGCGCGGATGCCGCGGGAGTGCGGCGGGCCCGCGCACGGCCCGTGCGGGAACAGGTCCGCACGCCGGTACCGCGCGCGAGCGTGGGCCGACCCGCCCGCACGCGGACTCCGCGCGGGGGCGGCCCGCGGTGCTCGCGCGGGAGCACCGCGGGTCCGCGCGGGGGAGCTAGTCCTGTCGTCGAACTCCCGTCTGTCCTGCGGGCGACGACGCGAGGTTGACGACAGGACCTAGGTGGACTCATGCGCGCATGTCGGTGGGAGCGAGGGACGCTCGGGCGGCCCTGCGTTCAGGTGGTGTCGTCCGGGTCGTCTTCGCGCAGCTCTGTCACCCGTTCCAGGAGGATCGGTTCCCAGGCGCGTCGCAGCCGGGTCCTGAGCAGGGGCAGCGGAGTGCCGGACCGGCCGGTGAGTGCCTCCGCGAGCTGGACGACCGCGTCGCAGCGGGCCAGCCACAGACCGCGCAGGCAGGGCCGGGCACCGTAACCGGCGAGGGTGGCGGCGCGGACCGCGGCCGGTGAGCCGACGGAGAGTGCGAGCCCGGCGATGTCCTCCGCCGGGTCGCCGAGGACCGCGTCGCTCCAGCCGAGGACGCCGCGCACCCGGCCGTCGGCGCTGACCACGAGGCGCCCGCCGGTCAGGCCGTGGTGGACGAGGACCGCCGCGCCCGGCTGTGCGCCGAGCTGGGCCGTCGCCTCCCGGGTGAGCCGCTCCGGCCGGGCGGTGTCGAACTCGTCGGCGTCGGCGAGGAGGCGGGCGGCACTCTCGGCGGCCTGCCGCAGGGTCTCCAGGGAGCGCGGGGCCGCCCGCGGCACACCGAGCGTCTCGGCCTGCCGGACCGGTACCTCGCGCACTCCGGTGAGCAGCGCCGCGAGATCCGCCTCGCCCAGGGCGGACACGTCGTGGTCCTCACCCGACCCGCCGGCCATCCTGGCATCCAGCGTGTAGACGAGGTCCGGTGCCCACTCGCCGTACGCGACAGACGTCGGCACCGCGACGGAGACGTAGAGGCGGACCAGTTCACGCAAACGCAGTTCGCGGCGCCGTCGCGCCGAGGTCTCGCGGTCGGGGGCCAGCCGCAGCACGTGCCGGCTGCCGACCCACCACGTGTCGGGTTCGACGCCCTCGGCGACCGGCCGGACGTCGGGTTCGGTGCTCCCGCCCAGCAGGGAGCGGACCAGTCGGCGGACGGTGTCCGCGGTGGGTGCCGGTGCCTGTGTCATGTCGCGCCGCCGTCTTCCGGGTCTGCCGGGTCTGCCGGGGTCCGTCCGTGACCGGTCACTCGACTACGACCATCTCCCGGGTGGTGTCGTTGAACCGTCGGCCGCCGTGCTCGGTGACGGTGACGATGTCCTCGATGCGTACCCCGAACCGGCCGGGCAGATAGACGCCCGGCTCGACGGAGAAGCACATGCCGGGGACGAGTGGCTGCTCCTCCCCCTCGATCATGTACGGCGGCTCGTGCGTCGTGACGCCGATACCGTGTCCGGTGCGGTGGATGAAGTACTCGCCGTACCCCGCGTCGGCGATGACCGCGCGGGCGGCCCGGTCGACGTCCTGGCAGGCGGCGCCGGGCCGCACCGCCCGGAAGCCGGCCTCCTGCGCCTCGCGGACCAGGTCGTGCACCCGGCGCTCCTCGTCGGTGGGTTCGCCCACGTGGACGGTGCGGGAGGTGTCGGAGCCGTAGCCGTCCTTCAGGCCGCCGAAGTCGAGGACGATCATGTCGCCGTCCTCGATGACGCGGTCTCCCACCTCGTGGTGCGGATTGGCGCCGTTGGGTCCTGAGGCGACGATGGTGAAGTCGACCCGCGAGTGGCCGAACCGCCGCAGCAGACCGGCGAGGTCGGCGGCCACGTCGGACTCGCGGCGTCCGCCGAAGCGGACCGCGCGGATCTCCTCGAAGGCCGCGTCCGCGGCCGCGCCCGCCGCCGCCAGCAGGTCCAGCTCCGCCGCGTCCTTGACGGCCCGGAGCATGGGCAGCGCCTGGGTGAGGGAGGCGTAGGAGGTGTCGGGCAGCGCCCGCTGGAGAGCCAGGAGGTGCATGGCCCAGGCGTTGTCGCTGATGCCGAACCGTCCTGATCCGCCGAGGAGCGCGGCGGTGGCCGCGTAGGGGTCCTTGCCGTCGGTCCAGTCGCGCAGGGTCAGGGCGGGCGCGCCGGCCGCCTGCGCGGCGTCGGGGGCCTCGAGCGTCGGGACGACGAGCACGGGGTCACGGTCCGGGGCGAGGACGAGCAGGGTGAGCCGTTCGGTGTCCGCCGTGGGCGCGTAGCCGGTGAGCCACACCAGGTCGGGGCCCGGGGCCACCAGCAGCCCGGCCAGCCCGGCGTCGGCAGCCGCACGCGCGGCGCGCTCCATACGGGCCCGGTAGTCGTCGGCGGTGAAGGAAGCGGCGGGCCTGCCGGCGGTCATCCGGGCCTCCCGGGGCGAAAGAGTGAAGGGACCACGGGCAGCATCCTGCCCTCAGGACGGGGTCGACGCGAGCCGATTGCCATTGCTCGGCCCTCCCGGCTCTTGGTCCGATGCGGTCTGAGCATGAGCGACGTGGGGGTGTCGCGGTCCGGGCGCCCGGAGGAGGCCGACACCGTGCTCGTACTCGCGCACACGGTCGGGCCCGGTTGACGTGGATCCTGCGCCTCTGCCCTGGGAGGGCGATCGGATCGCGGACCTGGACGCGCCGGTCGGGCCGGCCTGCCACGTACTGGACGACGACGGACGGCTCACGAGCCACTTCCGCGCCGTCACGTGACGACGCCCGGTACGGCCGTCAGCTGCTGGTAGCCGCCGCTGTCGTGCCGCACGGTGAGCTTGACCTGCTTGCCCGGCCTGGCGCGGGACACGGCGCGTGCGAGGTCGGCGGCCGAGTCGACGCGGGTCGTGCCGAACGCCAGCAGTACATCGCCCCGCACCAGGCCCGCCGCGTATCCGGGCCCCGGCACATGGACGCCCACGACCAGGGCGCCGGGCTTCCCGTCGTCCACGGCCTCCACGCCGAGGGTCGCTCCGGGCGGCGCCGGGGAGGGGGGCGGGGCCGACGGGTGCGCCGGAGCGGCCCGGGTGCCCGGCTGCGCCTCCGCTGCCCCGCTCCCTCCCGGGCCCCCGGCCGACGCCCCTGCCCGCCGTTGCAGTTCGGCGAGTTGGCTCATGCCGATCATCGTGGCACCCACCGTGCCGAGTCCCACGCCCGCGAGGAGCAGGACGGCCGCGGCGAGCACGCCGAGCAGTACGGTGGTGAGCCGTCGGCGGCGGCGGCGGCCGGTGTGCGGACGCCGGGCCGTGTCGGGAGCGGTGCCGGGGCCCGGTTCGCGGCCGGGCATCGGCTTGGGACGCAACGCTGTCTGTTCCATGGATCGCCTCCGGCAGATGCTCTACCCGGCGCACCGACGCGTGACGAGCCACGAAAGAGTGAGACTGAAGGACGGTCAGGGCGTCGGCACGGGGCTGCTCCTGCGGGAGGGCACGGGCACGGACATGGCGCTGAGGGGCGCCGCCGGGATCCGGTCCGGGAGGAAGCCGTGGGTACGGCCCGCCAGGTACTCGGCCTTGTAGCGCGGGACGTTCCGGTGCCAGTTGAGGATGCCGGCCATCCAGTTCTGCAGGTCGGTGACATAGCCCCGCATGATGCTCCGCGCCTCCTCGGACAGCTGGAAGTCGTCGTAGACGACGGGGAGTTCGTGCGCGACGACATGCTCGAACTGGCGCATGCGCTGGTTCATCAGGTCCTGGACGACGCGGAGGGCGGCCGGGTAGCCGACACCGAAGAAGTTCTGCACGACGAGGATCGCGTTGTGGATCTCGCCCTCGTACTCGATCTCCTTCTGGTACGAGAAGACGTCGTTGAGCAGGCACGCGTAGTCGATCGCCGCGTTCTCAAGGGACCGGACGGGACCACTGCGGTAGACCTCGGGCGGCACGGCCGGGCCGTGTCCGGCACGGCACAGGCCGAGGGTCAGGTCGGAGCCGAAGGTGGCCCGGCGCATCTCCAGGTAGTCCACCGGGTCGGGGACGCGGTTCTGGATCTGGTTGGACAGCTCCCACACCCAGGCCTCGGTCATCGTGTCGACGGCCGTCCTCAGCGGACGCCGCTCCCCGGGCGTCATGCCGGCCGTCGTACGCGCCCACAGATCGATCAGGGAGCGTTCCATCGCGTTGGCGGGCGGCGGGACCGGCTCGCCGTCGAGCGGCATGCAGGCCGACAGACGGGCGGTGGTCAGCCGGGCGGCGGCGAGGTCTCGGCGATGGCCGTAGACGAGGGGGTAGTAGTCGTCGCCGTACGTACCGAAGGCCAGCCAGTCGGAGGCGAGGTCGAGCTGCTCCTGGGTGGCGTCCGGGTCGAGGCCCGCGGCGCACAGGGGGAGGTCGCAGCTCGCGAGCTTGTCCTCGTCCCAGACGCCCTCGCCGAGGAAGCCCATCCGCCGCGACCACTCGAGCAGGTGCCGCCGGGAGCCCTCCAGGGCGGGGCTCAGCTCCAGCGGGTAGGGCATGTGGATGTCGGGGATGACGGAGGGGCCGACCTTCTGGAAGGGCACGTAGGTGTAGGGGCGGGCCCGCTCGGCGGCCGCCGCGGCGAGGAGCGCGCCGACGTCGGCGGCGGAGGTGCCGGGCCCGGTGAGCGTCTGCCAGCCCCCCGCCGGACGCTCGCCCTTGTTCATGTACCGGCTGGAGCGCATGTGCCATTCGTGGCCGCCGGACTGCCAGTCCTGCAGGCCCTTGGTGTAAGCGCCGACGGCGGCGACCTCCGGCGGGGTCAGACCGTTCTCCAGGACCGCGGCGGGCACCTCGGTGAACGCGGTGTGCTCGAACTGGTGCAGTCGGGAGGTGAGAACGTCGTTGACCAGCTCGGCGGCCTCCTGGGTGGTGCAGCCGAAGAAGGTCTCCAGGACCAGCACCCCGTTGCTCAGCTCGCCCTCGTCCTCGACCTCCCGCTGGTAGGAGAAGAGGTCGTTGCGCAGGTGCACAGCGTCGGAGAACGTCTCCATCAGCACCCGCAGCGGCCTGGACCCGGCGACGGCGGCGGGCACCTCGGCGGTCGCGTACTCCACGAGCCCGGCCGACCAGGGGGCGCCGCCGACCTTGCGGCGCATCTCGATGTACTCGACGGGGTTGGAGACCCGCCCCTCGTTGATGTTGGACAGCTCCCACAGGGACTCGTTGAGCAGGTGCTCGGTGGCGACGGCGAAGCGGCGGCGCCAGTCGGCCGACATCGCGGGCACGGTGCGGGCCCACAGGTCGGCGAGGCCGGCCTCGACCGGATTCTCCGGCTCGGGCGTCCCGGTGGCGAGGTCGAGCGGCATGAACAGGGGGAGCCGGTCGAGGTGTGCCTTGCCGGCGACGCGGTCCTGGCTGCGTTTGTACTTCTCCAGGAAGTGGTCGTCGAAGAAGAAGACCCACACGTACCAGTCGGTGATGAGGGAGAGCGCCGGCCCGTCGCAGTCGGGGTGGGTGTAGGCGCAGAGCAGGCCGTAGTCGTGAGCGTCGAGGTCGGACTGCTCCCAGACCCCGGAGCCCTCCAGCATGCCCATCTCGCGCGCCCACGTCGTCGAGTGGGCGCGCGCCTCGTCGAGATGCGGGTTGAGCCGCGCGGGATGCGGCAGGTAGAAGTGCGGGAGTTCGAAGGGCTGTCGCGTCATGGCCGGGCACTACCCATGGCGCTCCGGGCACATCCACCGGCCGGGACATGATCACACCATCGCGTGAATCAGGGCCGAATCCGGGAAGTCCGGGAACTTTCGGTGACTTCGGTGACTTCGGTGACTTCGGGGGTCCGGCTTCGGAGACTCCGCCCTCAGCGTCCGACCTGGATCAGTGCGTGCGTCCCGCTCGTCCGCCAGCGCTGCTCGCCGCTCGCCACCAGCGCCGCCTCGGTCCGGGCGGTCAGGCCGGTGATCACGTCCGACTTCAGGGTGCGCAGGGCCGCGACGGGGCCGGGGAAGTACGCGGTCACGTCGGCGAAGGAGGTGGTCGGCGGCCACCACCGGTCGCCCACCAGTCGCCGGTAGTTCAGGTCGCCCTTGAGGACGGTGACGGTGGCCGCGGCGAAGTCCTCGCGCAGGTCGTCGGGCATGTCCGCGTACGGCAGCGGGGCGCAGGAGAAGGGGTGGGCGCGGACGGTGACGCGGCCGTCGGCCAGCGCGGTCCAGAGCCGGTCACCGTGTGCCGCCGCCGCGCCACCCGCGGCCACGAGCCGCCGCAGGGCGTCGAGCACGTCGGTGGGCGTGGCGTCGGAGACGTAGTACGGATACGGCTTGACGTGCAGGATCGCCCGGTCCACGCGGCCCTCGGCGAGGAGGTGCGAGACGAGGAGCAGGTCGGGAACGAGTTCGCGGCCGGCGTTGTCGGCGACGAGGCACAGGGTGGCCGGGCCCGGACCCGCGGTGCCCGTCCCGGGAGGCGGGAGCAGGGACCAGAGGGTGTCGCTGTCGTCGGCGACGAGTGCCTCCACCGCACGCTCGGTGTCGGCGCCCCGGTCGGAGAGGCGGAAGCCGAGGTCGGCGCGGTTGCCCCAGAGCGAACCGTGCAGCAGGGCCCGGTTCCGCTCGTCGGCGGGCAGAGCGGTGAGGCCGTCGAGCGCGGCGAGTTCCTCGTCCGTCTCCGGCGCGTCGAGTTCGGCGAGTTTGGCGGGCCTGAAGGGGTCGACGCCCTGCCAGGTGCCGGGTCCGAAGTAGCCGACGGCGTCCAGGAGCCGGCGGTAGAAGTGGCTCTCGGCCCACAGCCAGGGCACGTCGTACCAGGAGCGGCCGGCGTACGCGTCCATGCCCCAGCCGGCCCAGCGTTCGCGGTCGCGGCCGGTGGGGTCGGCGTCGGCGGGCAACGGCTCGACCACACCGTCGGCGCAGCTCGCGAGCAGCATGTCGAGCGCGTGTCGCCGTTCGGGGTCGTGCGGGAACGCGTCCCGCACCTGCCGGACGATCGCGGGGTGCCGCTCGGCCAGCACGCCGTGCGGGAAGGAGCCGGGCTCGTCGCCGAGGATGACGGGGGCGGGCTCGGGCGGGGTGTCGGGCATGCGCGCCACGGTATCGCGCGGACCGCGTCGGCCCGGCGGGACCGACCGCCCTCCGGCGAGGATCTCCCGGGCGCCCGGCCCTGCCGGACAGCCCCCGAGGCACCACATCGCACCACGTCGGACCACGCGGTGCAGCCCGGTGCAGCACGGGCAGCGCGGTGCAACACGGACCACGCGGTGCAGCACGGACCACGCGGTGCAGCACGGGCAGTGCGGTGCAGCACGGGGGCGCGGTGCAGCACGGGTCAGGCCGTGGCCGTCTCCCGTTCCAGGCGGGCCGCGAGGGTGACGTAGCGGGCGCGTCGGGTCACCGGGACCATGCCCCGGATGAGGATGTGCCACATCTCGGCGAGGCGACGGGGCTGCCGCCCGGCCGGTTCCAGGGTGCCGCTCACGACGCGGGTGCCGACGACGGAGCAGACGAGGGTGTGGGCGACGGAGTCGACGTCGATGTCCGGGTGCACGTCGGACTGCCGGACGGCGTCGAGCAGGCGGGACGTGGCGATCTCCCGCCACTCGGTGAAGGGGTGCGGCAACGGCGGCCGGACCGGCACACCCCCGGTGGCCAGTCGCAGCCCGGCCCGCAGTACCGGACCCTCCTCGCAGAGCCGGGCCATGCCGAACGTGAGGCGCATCAGCGCCTCCAGCGAGGAGTAGCCCCTGTGGTCCAGCTCCCTGGCCAGCCGGCGCGAGGTTCTGGACTGGATCTCCATGATGGCGTGGGCGAGGTCTTCCTTCGCCGCGAAGTGGAAGTACAGGGCGCCCTTGGTGACACCGGCGTGGGCCACGATCTCGCTCAGGCTGGTCGACTCGTAGCCGTACCGGTCGAACAGGTCGGCCGCGGCACCGACGATCGTCGCGCGGGTCTGCTCGGCGCGTAGCTGCCTCGCCATCGGCTGGACTCTCCTGGGCTGGAACTCAACAGACCGTGCCGCCTGTCTTTACCCCCCGTACACGATAACTCACGGGCTAACTCACCGTCAGATGGGCGTCCCTGGAAGCGCCGCGGACCGCTGGGCCGGGCACGCCCTCGGAGCACGGACGCCGCCGGGCATACCGCCCGGCATTCCGCTTCGGCCCGCTTTCGCCGTCCCGTTCATCACGATGCGGCACCGAGAACTCACAGCAGTTCGCTGGTCACTTGACTACCAGCGGTCACACACGGTTTGCTCCGGCCAGGCGAGTTTCTCCCGGTTGGTCGCACTGACCCGCGGCTCCGGGCCACCTCGTCCCGTTCCTCCTGCTCGGCCGTACAGCGAGGTGCCCCAACCCCCATGAGTACATCTCCCCCGCCCACCCACTCCCCCGTACGTCTGAGCACCGCGGTCCTCGCCGCGGCCGTCTGCCTGCTGGTGGCCGGCTGCTCCGCCCCCGGCGGGGAGGAGGACGGTTCGGCCGCGGACGCCGCGGGCGGGTCCGGCACCGGCCGGATGAAGATCGTCATGGTCACCCACGGCGGTGAGGGCGACGCCTTCTGGGACCGGGTGCGCAAGGGCGCCGAGGCCGCGGCCGCCAAGGACGGCGTCGACCTGACGTACGCGGGCGACGCCGACACCGCCGACCAGGCCGACCTGGTACGGGACGCCATCCGCGACGAGGCCGACGGCATCGCCGTGACCCTGGCCAAACCGCAGGCGATGAAGGCACCGGTCGCCGAGGCCAAGGCGGCCGGGATCCCCGTGGTCGGCCTCAACTCCGGTATCGACGCCTGGCGGTCCACGGGGCTCCTGGAGTACTTCGGGCAGGACGAGAGCGTCGCGGGCCGGGCCGTCGGCGAGAAGCTGAACGACCTCAGGGCCAAGCACGCCCTCTGCGTCATCCACGAGCGCGGCAACGTCGCCCTGGAGGCCCGCTGCGCGGGGGTGAAGAAGACCTTCCAGGGCGAGGCCGAGATGCTCTACGTCGAGGGCACCGACATGGAGGCGGTCGGCGCGGCCGTCACGGCCCGGCTGCGGCAGGACCCCAGCATCGACGAAGTCGTCATGAACGGCGCCGCGTTCGCGCTGACCGCGGTCAAGTCGGTGGACGAGGCGGGCAGCAGTGCCCACGTCGCCACCTTCGACCTCGACCACGACCTGGTCGCCGCCGTCAAACGCGGGGACGTCCAGTTCGCGGTGGACCAACAGCCCTATCTGCAGGGCTACCTCGCGGTGGACGCGCTCTGGCTGTACCGCACCAACGGCAACGTCAGCGGCGGCGGAGTGGCGCCCGTGCTGACCGGCCCCGCGTTCGTGACCCGGACGAACGCCGACTCGGTCGCGGAGTTCGCCGCGGGCGGCACCCGGTGACCGGGCCCCACGGCCGACGGCACCTCCGCGTCCCCGCTCCCCTTCCCCACTGATCGCCTAGGACGACGATGTCTGCACGGAAGACCCGGAAGACGCGGAAGAGGGGTGCCCGGCGCCGCCTCGGCTCCATCCGTCTGTCCCTGATCCTCCTGGCCCTGGTCCCCGGCGTCACCCTCGCGGCGGTGTGGGGCGTCACGACGATCCAGATGTTCTCCGAGGGCCTGCGGCTGCGCGCGCAGACGGAGCTGAGCCGCGACACCGGCGCCATGGGCACCGAGGCGGCGCTCGCCCTGCAGAAGGAGCGCAGTCTGTCCGCGGCCCTGCTGGCCGCCCCGGACGGCGACCGGGCGGAGCTGGACGCGCAGCGCCGGAAGACGGACGAGGCGGTCGCCCGGCTGGTGGGCCAGTCCGACGCGATCGAGAGCGCCCCCGACCGGGTCTCGGACCGGCTGTACTCGGTGCTCGGCTCGGTGGGCAGCCTGGAGTACTACCGCGACCAGGTCGACGACCCCACCGACATCACCGCCGAGCAGGCGCTCGACCAGTACACCTCGATCGTCGACGAGCAGATCCACGCCTTCCAGGAGCTCTCCCAGGTGGACGACGGCGACCTCACCTCGCAGGCCGGGCCGCTGGTCGCCATCGAACACGCCGCCGAGCTGGTCTCCCAGGAGGACGCCCGGCTCACTCTGGCCTGGCCGTCCGGCCGGATGGACGAGGCGGAATGGGAGCGGTTCTCCCAGCTGGTCCACACCCGGCGCTGGCTGGTCCAGGACCAGATCCTCCCGTCGCTGAGCGGCAGCGCGAAGGCCCAGACCGAGCGGATCCTCGCGAGTCCCGAGTGGAGGACGCTCCAGAGCGTCGAGGACCAGGTGCTGGCGGCTCGTGCGGCGGACGGGGACGACCGGATCTCCCTGCCGGAGCTGCGGCAGCGGTGGGCCCCCGCCATGGAGAAGGTCTCCGAGCGGTACAGGCAGCTGATCGGGCAGCAGACGGGCGGGCTGCTCGACCGCAGCGCCGACGAGGCGCGCGGGCTGCTGATCACGGCCGCCTCCCTCAGCGCGGGCGGCCTGGTCGCCCTGCTGCTCTGCATCGTCATGTCCTGGCGCATCACGCGCTCGCTGTCCCGGCGGCTGCGCGGCCTGCGCCTGGCCACCCTGAGCCTGGCCGAGGAACGGCTGCCCGACGTGGTGGCCCGGCTGGAGCGGGGCGAGACCGTCGACGTGGAGTCGGCGACCCCGCCGCTGGACTACGGGCGGGACGAACTCGGGCAGGTCGCACAGGCGTTCAACACGGCACAACGCACCGCCGTGCACACCGCCGTCGAACTCGCCGACACCCGGCGAGGCTTCCAGAAGGTGATCCTGGGCATCGCCCGGCAGAGCCAGAACCTCGTCAACATGCAGCTCGGCAAGCTGGACGCCCTGGAGCGCGAGCACACGGACCCCGAGATCCTCAAGGGGCTGTACGAACTGGACTCCACGGCCAGCCAGTTGCGGCGTTACGAGGAGAACCTCGTCATCATCAGCGGTGAGCAGCCCCGGCGGACGTGGCGCGAGCCCGTGTCGCTCGTCGACATCCTGCGCAGCGCCGTCGGCGAGGTCGCCGAGTACCAGCGGGTGGAGCTGCACACCGACGAGGAGGTGGCCCTCGCCCCGCCCGCGGTGGCCGACGTGATCCACCTGCTGGCCGAGCTGATCGACAACGCGACCGCGTACTCCCCCTCGCCCAACCCGGTCGGCGTGCGGGCGGCGCTGGTGGCCAAGGGGCTGGCGGTGGAGATCGAGGACCGCGGGCTCGGCCTCTCGGAGGAGGACTACGCCTCGTTCAACGCCCAGTTGGCGGTGGCCCCGCAGTTCGACGTGGTCGCGCTCGCCGACGACCTGCGGCTCGGCATGTTCGTCGTCGCCCGCCTCGCGCACCGGCACGGCATCACCGTCACGCTGCGCCCCTCCCCGTACGGCGGGACCACGGCGATCGTGCTGATCCCGCACGACATCGTGGTCCGCGAACCGGTCGGCGGGACGGACGGCGACGACCATCCGGCGACCGGTACGACGGCCGGTACGACGGCCGGTACGACGCCCTCCGACTGCGGGACCGCCCCGGCCGCCCCCTCCGCCGCGGCCTCGGGGAACGGAGCGGACCCGGCCGTCGGCGAACGGCCCCCGCGGTCGTCCCCGCCGGCGCCCGCGAACCGGTCCGCGGCCCACGCGGACTCCTCGGGCTCACCCGGCTCACCCGGCTCACCCGGCTCACCCGGCTCACCCGACGAGCGGAACGGACTCGCGCCGTTGCCCCGACGGGTGCCGCAGACCAGTCTCGCCGCCGAGCTGCGCGACGAGGACCCGGGCGTTGGACGGGACGGCCCGGACAACGCGCCCGACGACGACTGCGCCGACTTCACGGCCGAGCGCGCCGCCTCGTCCCTGGCCGGTTTCCAGCGTGGCACCCTGCGGGCCCAGACCGACGACGACACGGACACGGGCGCCGACTCCGGCTCCGACTCCGGCTCCGATTCCGACTCCGACTCCGACTCCGACTCCGACGGGCAGGTTCTCTCCTCCGCCGCCCCCTCGACTCCGACCGCCGACCGACCGCCGACGAAGGACACCCGATGACCCGACCCTCCCCCGCCACGCACACCGAGCTGGACCAGTTGCTCACCGGACTCGTGGAGCGGGTCGCCGACGTGAACCAGGCCGTGGTGCTCTCCGAGGACGGACTGGTCGTCAGCAAGTCCACCGGGTTCCTGCGTGACGACGCCGAGCGGCTGGCGGCGACCGCGTCCGGCCTGATGAGCCTCAGCAAGGGCGTCAGCATGGACTTCCGGGGCGGCCCGGTGCGCCAGGCGCTCATCGAGATGGCCAACGGCTACCTGATACTCACCTCCGCGGGCCCCGGCGCGCACCTGGTCGTACTGACCGGCCCGAACGCCGACGTCGGCGTGGTGGCGTACCAGATGAACATGCTGGTGAAGAAGATCGGCGAGCACCTGAGCGCGGCACCGCGGGCCACCGCCGGCCCCGGCGAGTGACGTGACGGGAGGCGACGCGGGGGGCCGGCTCGTACGGCCGTTCGCCCTGACGGGCGGCCGGACCCGGCCCAGCCGCGCCGACTTCACCCTCATCACGACGGTGACCGCTCTCGACCCGCAGCCCGTCCGGGCCGCGCGGCCGCAGCCCGAGCACCTGCGGATCCTGCGGCTGTGCGCCGAGCCGGTCGCCGTGGCGGAGATCGCGGCCCGTCTCGACCTGCCGGTGAGCGTGGTCGTCATCCTGCTCTCGGACCTGCTGGAGGCCGGCCGGATCACCGCCCGGCCGCCCCGCCTCGTCTCCCGCGCCACTCCGGACCTGGACCTGCTGCAGAAAGTGAGGGACGGCCTTGGCCGGCTCTGAGCGCGTCGCCCCGGCGCCCACGGCATCCGCACGCTCCACCGCGCCCGAAGCGGTGAAGATCCTGATCGCGGGCGGTTTCGGCGTCGGCAAGACCACCATGGTCGGGTCGGTCAGCGAGATCGCCCCGCTGCGCACCGAGGAACCGCTGACCGCGGCGGGCCTCGGCGTCGACGATCTCGCCGGTATCGAGGAGAAGCGGGCCACGACCGTGGCCCTGGACTTCGGCCGGATCACCATCGGCCGGGACCTGGTGCTGTACCTCTTCGGTACGCCCGGTCAGCAGCGGTTCTGGTTCATGTGGAACGACCTGGCGATCGGGGCGCTCGGGGCGGTGGTGCTGGTCGACGTCCGCAGGCCCGAGTCGAGCTTCGCCGCGATCGACTTCTTCGAGCGGCGGGGCATTCCCTTCGTCGTCGGCGTCAACGGCTTCCACGGCCGGCATCCGTACCCGGCCGCGGAGATCCGCGAGGCCCTCGCGCTGCCGGAGCACGTTCAGGTGCTGCTGTGCGACGCCCGGGAGCGGACCTCGAGCCGGGACGTCCTCGTCGCCCTGATCGACCGGCTGATCGACGCCGCGACCGGAGCCGCGGCGTCGTGACCGCGGCCCCCGTCAGACCAGGCCCGCGGACTCCAGCCATGCCTTGGCCACGTCCAGCGGGTCCTTCTTGTCCAGCTGCACCTGTGCGTCCAGGTCGAGGAGCGTCTCGGTGTCCAGCTTGGCGGAGACCGTGTTGAGCGCGGTCACGCCCTCCTTCGACAGCCCGTCCTTGTTGACCAGCGGGGTGACGTTCGCGTAGCCGAAGAGGCTCTCCGGGTCCTTCAGGACGACGAACTTCTCCTTGATGATCGTGGGGTCGGTGGTGAAGACGTCCGCCGCCTGCACGGTGTTCTTGGTCAGCGCCGACTGGGTCAGCGGACCGCCCGCGTCGAGCGCCTTGAAGGACTTGAACTTCAGGCCGTACACCGACTCCAGGCCCTTGAGGCCCTGCTGCCGGGTCTGGAACTCGGGCGACCCGCCGATCACGAGGTCCGGCGCCGCTTCCTTGAGGTCGGCGAGGGTCGACTCGGCGGTGAGACCGTACTTCTTCGCGGTCTCGGCGTTGACGCTCACCGAGTCCTTGTCCTGGGCCGGGGACGACTGGAGCAGCGTCAGCTTCTTGTCGAGCTTGGCCTTCGCCGCCTCGTTCACCGCCTCGGCGGACTTCTGCTCGGCATCGGGGTCGAGGTAGGCCAGCAGTGAGCCGTTGTACTCCGGCAGCACCGTGACGGAGCCGTTCTTCATCAGGCCGTACGTCGTCTCCCGACTGCCGATGTTGTGCTTGTAGGTGACCTTGAGGCCCTTGGCCTTGAGCGCCTCGCCGTAGATGTCGGCGAGCAGGGTGCTCTCGGCGAAGTTGTTCGAGCCGACGACGACGGTGCCGGCCTCCGCCTTGTCGCCCGCCAGGGGGTCGGAGGAGTCGCCGGAGTCGGAGGAACAGCCCGCGAGCAGCGCCGCCGCGGCGGTGAGCGCGAGGGCCGCCGCGCCGGTGTGCCTGGTCCTGGACCTGCTGCTCTTCGCGGTGAATGTCATCCGTCGATCCAAACGAGCCACTTGCCGGTCAGTCAAGAACGGCCTGGTTACGTTTTCACCGCCATCGTGTGCCTTTCAGCGCCTGCGCACCCCCGGCGACACCGCGAACCGTCCCACCGCCCAGAAGAGAGCGAGGGTGACGAGGGCCAGGACGGCCACCAGTGTGGCGCCGCCGACCACCTTCTCGTAGTCGCGCTGGTAGAGGCCGTCGATGATGTAGCGGCCGATTCCGCCGAGGCTGACGTACGCGGCGATGGTCGCCGTCGAGACGACCTGGATGGCCGCCGAACGCAGTCCGCTGAGGACGAGCGGGAGGGCGACGGGGAGCTCGACCCGGAACAGGATGCTCGACTCGTGCATGCCCATGCCCCGCGCCGCGTCCACCGGGGAGGGGTCGACCGAGCGGACCGCCTCGTAGGTGGTCACGAGGATCGGTGGGACGGCGAGCACGACGAGCGGCACCATCACGGGCAGCAGGCCGATGCCGACGACGACGGCGATCAGCACCAGCAGTCCGAAGCTGGGCAGGGCGCGGGCGGCGGTGGCGACGAAGGCCACGGCGTTGCCGCCCCGTCCGGTGTGCCCGGTCAGCAGCCCGACGGGCAGCCCGATCACGGCGGCGAGGCCCAGCGCCATCAGCGTGTACTGGACGTGTTCGAGCAGCCGTTGCGGGATGCCGTCGTAGCCGTGCCAGTGGGCGCTGTCGCTGAAGAAGGCGTTGACGAAGTGGAGGACGTTCACCGGGCCGCCGCCTCCCGCGGTCCGGGCCGCTCCCGCCGCTCGGCGGCGCTCCCCCTGGGGCGCCTGCCGCGCGGCATCCACGGCGTCAGCAGGTTGCGGACCAGGACGAGCAGCGCGTCGCACAGGACGGCCAGTACGGCGGTCGTCAGGACGGAGTTGACCGCCAGCTCGGGCCGCCCGTACTTCTGGGCGTCCGCGAGCAGGTTGCCGAGGGCGCCCTGGTTGCCGATGAGGGCGCCGACGCTGACCAGGGAGATGCTCGCCGACACGGCCACCCTCAGCCCGGCGAGGATCGCGGGCACGGCGATGGGCAACTGCACCTGGAGGTAGCGCCGTATGGGCCCGAAGCCCATGGCGGTGGACGCGGCCAGGGTCTCTTCGGGCACCGACCGGACGCCGTCGACGATCGCCGGGACGAGCACCACCAGACTGTAGACGGCCAGCGGGATCATCACGGTCAGCTCGGTCTGGCCGGTGTAGTCGATCAGGACCACGAAGACGGCCAGTGACGGGATGGCGTAGAAGACGGTGGTCACCCCGAGCACCGGCGGGTACAGCCAGCGGAACCGCACGCAGAGCTGCGCGACGGGCAGCGCGGCGAGCAGTCCGGCCAGGACCGGCAGCAGCGCCTCGCGCAGATGCAGGACGATCAGGCCGAAGTAGGTGTTGTCGAGGTCGCTCGGGATGTCGAAGAAGCCGTTCACGGGGCGACCTTGGTGGTGTCGGCGGCCTCGGCGGCGGCCGCCGCGTCACCGGCGCTGTCCGCACCGTGGGCGGTGCGGATGGCCTCGCCTATGGTCTGCTGCGAGGCGACGCCGGTCACCCGGCCGTCGGCGTCCACGGCGACGGCCCAGCCGGTGGGCGAGAGCACGGCGCAGTCGAGGGCGGCCCGCAGCGAGTCGGTGCCGGGTACGAACGGCCGCCCGTAGGACAGCAGGCGCTCGGGCACGACGTCCCCCGCGGTCAGGTCCCCCGGCTCGGCCCAGCCCAGCGGCCGGTCGTCCGCGTCGGTCACCAGCAGGTGGGGAGCGTCGGTGGCGGCGGCGAGCCGCTCGGCTCCGGCGTCGGCGCGTACGACCGGGCCGGTGGTCAGCTCGAGGTCTGCGGAAGGGAAGAAGGAGAGCCGCCGGATGCCGCGGTCGGCGCCGAGGAAGTCCTCGACGAAGGCGTCCGCGGGGTCGGACAGCAGCTCGGCGGGCGGCGCGAACTGGGCGAGCCGGCCGCCGGTGCGCATCACGGCGACCATGGTGCCCAGCTTGATCGCCTCGTCGATGTCGTGCGTGACGAAGACGATGGTCTTGCCCAGTTCGTCCTGAATGCGCAAAAGCTCGTCCTGCAGTCCCTTGCGGACCACGGGGTCGACCGCGGAGAACGGCTCGTCCATGAGCAGCACCGGCGGATCGGCGGCGAGCGCCCGCGCCACGCCGACGCGCTGCTGCTGGCCGCCGGAGAGCTGGTACGGGTACCGCTTGCCGAGGGAGGCGTCGAGCCCGACCCGTTCCATCAGCTCCGCGGCCCGCTCGCGGGACTTCTGCCTGCCCCAGCCGGTCATGCGGGGCACGGTGGCGATGTTGTCGATGATCGTCCGGTGCTGGAAGAGCCCGGCGTTCTGGATGACGTACCCCATCGAGCGGCGCAGCGTCGTGACGGGCTGCTGCTGCAGGTCCTCGCCGTCGAGCAGGATCGTCCCCTCGGAGGGCTCGACCATTCTGTTGATCATCCGCAGGGTCGTCGTCTTGCCGCAGCCCGAGGGACCGACGAGGACCGTGATCGCGCGGTCGGGTATCTCCAGCGACAGCCGGTCGACCGCCACGGTGCCGTCCGGGTACCGCTTGGTGACTGATTCCATCCGTATCAAAACGCCGAATGCCCTTCGGGTCTGGCAGAAGCTGCCCGCTCCGGCCGCGGTCGGTGGGGCCGTCGCCGGTCGAGTGTAGACGGCTGAACCGCGGGGCTCGCCGCTCCGGGGCGACTCCTTCCCCCTGCTCGGGCGTTCACACGGGCGTCCTGCCGCGCTGTGGCGCGGCCGCGGCGACCGGTGGCGCCGGTGTCCTGGCCGCCGTCGCCGCGCGTCCACGGCGCACACCTCGCGGTCCGGCCGCCGGTCGCCCGGTGTGCGTCGTCGGGGCACGACCGCCGTGCCCGGCCGCGCGCCGCCGGTGCCGTGCCGGACCTGTCGTTTTCCTGTCGGGAGGCTTTCAAACACCTGTCGATTCCGGTACGGCGGTCTCCGCGCTCTGGGGTGCGGGCGGCCGGTGGCGCAGTATGAGCGGGTGGAAAAAGTGCGACTCCTCGTGGTGGACGACGACCCGCCCATCGCCGACCTCGTGGCCACGGTCGCCCGCTACGAGGGCTGGGAGGCGGTCACCGCGAACTCCGGCGAACAGGCGCTGCGGCTGGCCGCGGGGTTCCGTCCGGACATCGTGGTGCTCGACCTGATGCTGCCCGACGTCGACGGCTTCGGGGTCCTTGACCGGCTGCGCGGCGCGGGCACGACGGTGCCTGTGGTGTTCCTCACCGCGCGTGACGGCGTGGCCGACCGGGTGGCGGGGCTGACCCGGGGCGGGGACGACTACCTGGTCAAACCGTTCGCGGTGGAGGAGCTGATGGCCCGGCTCCGCACCGTGCTGCGGCGCGGCGCCGGGCCGGGCTACCCGCGGTCGGTGCTGCGGGTGGCGGACCTGGCGATGGACGAGGACACCCGTGAGGTGCGCCGCGGCGGACGGCGGCTGTCACTGACGCCGACCGAGTACGAGGTGCTGCGCTACCTGATGCGCAAGTCGCCGACCGTGCTGACCAAGGCTCAGATCCTCGACCACGTGTGGGAGTACGGCTTCGGCGGCCGGTCCAACGTCGTGGAGCTGGTCGTCAGCCGGCTGCGCCGCAAACTGGACGACGCGAACCGCGCGCAGGGCACGGACGGCACGGATGAGCCGCTGATCCAGACGGTGCGGGGCTTCGGCTACGCGATCCGGCGGGCGGCCGGGTGATACGACGGTGGTGGCGCGCCTACCGCGGCCTGCGGCTGGGCACCCGGCTGACGCTGGGCCTGGGGATGCTGTCCCTGGTGGTGTTCGCCGTGGTCGGCACGGTGCTGACCGCGTACATGCGGGACTATCTGGAACGGCAGCTCGTCGACCAGATGAAACTGGTGCAGGTCGTGCAGTCCAAGGACGCGGCGGCGCACGGCACGGTACGGCGCAAGCCCTATTACGGCTGGTACACGGCCGTGTACGACGTCTCCGGCACCTCGGCGGACCTGCGCACTCCCGCCGAGGTGCCGGCGGACAGCGCCGCGCTGACCGCTCTGGCGCGGACGATGGCCCGCTCGGAGGAGGACCTCACCCGCACGGTGCGGATCGGCGGACACGGTCCCTATCTGCTGCGGGCCTGCGAGGTCGAGCCCGGGGTGGTGCTGGTCAGCGCGGCGCCCCTGGGCGATGTCGAGGACACCGTGGAGCAGCTGATCACGGTGCAGGTCGTCGCCTTCGGGCTGGCGCTGCTGGCCCTGGTGGTGTTCGGGCGCCGGATGCTGCGGCGCGGGCTGAAGCCGCTGAGCGACATGGCGAGCACGGCGCACGGCATCGCCTCGCACGACCTGACGGAGTCCGCCGCCCGGCTGCCGCTGCGGGCCGACGGACGGGACGGCGGGCGGGAGGTGGCGGAACTGCGGACCGCGTTCAACGCGATGCTGGAGCACATCGACGCGTCGCTTGCGGTGCGTGCCCGGGCCGAGCAGCGGCTGCGCCGGTTCGTCGCGGACGCCTCGCACGAGCTGCGCACCCCGCTGATGTCCGTACGGGGCTACGCCGACCTCTTCCAGTACGCGGCGGCCAACGCGCCCCGGGAACGGGAGCGGCATCTGGCCCGGCTGCGCGCCGAGGCGGCCCGGATGGGGGTGCTCCTGGACGACCTGCTGCTGCTCGCCCGGCTGGACGCGGACGAGGTGGAGGCGCCGCTGCGGTGGGAGGAGGCGGATCTGACGGAGGTGGTGCGGCAGGCGGCCGACGCCTTCCGCGCCGGTCGCCCGGACCATCCGCTGACGGTGACGGCCGGGCCTGCGGCGGTGCGGCTGCGCATGGACCCGCAGCGGATCCGGCAGGTGCTCGACAACCTGCTCGCCAACGCGGCCGTGCACACCCCGCCGGGCACCAGGGTCTCGGTCACGGTCTCCGCCACGTCCGGGGCGGCCCGGGTGTCGGTCGCCGACACGGGCCCCGGCATTCCGGCGGCCGACCGGGAACGGATCTTCGACCGGTTCTACCGCGTCGACAAGGCCCGCGGCCGCGACCGGGGCGGCAGCGGCCTGGGCCTGTCGGTCGCGGCTTCGCTGGTGCGGGCGCACGGCGGCACCATCGGGGTGGGCGACGAGCCGGGGGCGACGGTGTTCACCGTGACGCTCCCGGCCGGCCGGTGAGCGGCTGTATCAGCCCGCGGTGCCCTCCGCGGGCTCCAGCCGCAGCGAGACGCTGTTGATGCAGTACCGCTGGTCGGTCGGGGTGGCGTACCCCTCGCCCTTGAACACGTGCCCGAGGTGCGACCCGCAGCGGGCGCAGCGCACCTCGGTGCGGACCATCCCGTGGGAGCGGTCCTCGATCAGCTCGACCGCGTCGGTGTCCTTCGGGTCGTAGAAGGACGGCCAGCCGCAGTGCGACTCGAACTTGGTCGTGGAGGTGAACAGCTCCGCACCGCAGGCACGGCAGGAGTAGACGCCCTGGGTCTTGGTGTCGGTGTACTCACCGGTGAAGGCCGGCTCCGTGGCGGCCTGGCGCAGGACGGCGTACTCCGCCGGGGCCAGCTCCGCCCGCCACTGCTCGTCCGGCTTCTCGACGTCGTACGACATGAGTCTCAGCCCCTTACCTGTTCGCGTCCGTGCTGGAAAGCTGGTCGAGGATGCGCGGTCCGAGGTCCGTGACGTCGCCCGCGCCCATGGTGAGAACGAGATCACCGGCCTTCGCCATTCCCGCGACCGCCGCGGGCGCCTCGCTCTTCTCGCGCACCGGTGTGACGTCCGCGCCCGCGGCCCGGGCGGCCTCGACGATCAGGTCGCTGGTGATGCCCGGGATCGGGTCCTCGCGGGCCGGGTAGATGTCGAGGACGACGGACGCGTCCGCGAGGGCCAGCGCGTCGCCCATCTCCTTGCCCAGTTCCTGGGTGCGGGAGAAGAGGTGCGGCTGGAAGAGGACCAGGATGCGTGCGTCGCCCACGGCGGCGCGCATGGCCTCCAGGTCGGCGGCCATCTCGGTGGGGTGGTGCGCGTAGGAGTCGACGACCTGGACACCGGCCGCCTCGCCCTTGAGCTGGAGACGCCGCTTGACGCCCGTGTACGCGGCCAGCGCGGGGGCCAGCTCGGTGGCGGGGACGCCCAGGGCCGCGCCCGCGGCGAGGGCGGCGACCGCGTTGTGGGCGTAGTGGCGGCCGGGGACGGAGACCGCGAAGGTCAGCTCGGCGCCGTCCATGACCACGGTGACCTCGCTCTTGAGGCCCTGCGGGACGACCGACCGGATGCGCACGTCGGCGTCCTCGGACTCCCCGTACGTCACCGTCCGCACCTTGCCGGCCAGCCGTCGGGTCAGCTCCCGGGCGCCCTCGTGGTCGGCGGCGATCACCAGGGTGCCGCCGGGGACGATCCTGGCGGCGAAGGTCTCGAAGGACTCGTAGATCTCGTCCATCGACGCGTAGTTGGCGTGGTGGTCCAGCTCGACGTTGAGGACGACGGCGACCTCGGGGGCGTACTTGTGGAAGCTGCGGTCGCTTTCGTCCGCCTCGGCGACGAAGATCTCCCCGCCGCCGTGCAGGGCGTTGGAGCCCGGCGCGTCCAGGTCGCCGCCGATCGCGTACGACGGGTCCAGACCCAGCTCGGACAGGGAGACCGCCAGCATCGAGGTGGTGGTGGTCTTGCCGTGCGTGCCGGCCACCGCGATCGGGCGCAGGCCGTCCATCAGGGCGGCGAGCGCGTCGGAGCGGTGCACGACCGGGACGCCCAGTTCGGCGGCGCGGGCCAGCTCCGGGTTGTCCTCGCGGATCGCCGACGAGACGACCACACAGCTCGCGTCGTCGGCGAGGTGCTCCGCCGCGTGGCCGATGTGCACGCTGACGCCCAGCGCGCGCAGCGCCTCGGCGGTCGCGGACTCCTTGGCGTCGCTGCCCCCCACCGCGGCACCGCGCTGGGCCAGGATCTTGGCGATGCCCGACATTCCGGCGCCGCCGATGCCGATGAAGTGCGGTCGGGCCATGGCGGTAGGAAGGCCGGGTGCCATGCGCTGTTCTCCCCAGGGGTGCGACGGGTGGTGCGAGAGGTGGTCCGCTGATGGACGCGCCCCCTCGGCGGGGGCGCGGCACCAGCCTATGCCTTGCTGTGGGAGAAGAGTTTCAGGACCGGTACGCCGACCTTGTGCCGGGCCCGCGAGGCCCAGTCCCGGTGGAAGAACTCCTCCACGTAGTGGGGGTCGGTCAGGACGATCACCTCGTCGGCCGCGATCTCCATGACCAGGGCCTTCAGCTCCTCCAGCGGGTGGTTCTCGATCAGCCGCCCCTCGGCCCGGGCACCGGACGCGCGCAGGGCGGTGAGGGACACCTCCAGGGCCCGCTCTCCGACGCTCTGCGCCTCCCGGCCCTCCGGGGTCTCCCCCTCCCGCACGGCGTCGTCGAGCTCGCCGAGCGCGACGTCGTCGATGGCCCGCAGCAGGCGGTCCGCCTGATCGCCGCGCGGCTGGAGCAGCACGTGGAAGGCGACCCGCTCATCCCCGTGCAAGGTGGTGACGAACTCCACGTCGGCGGACGTCAGGGCCTTCTCAATCATCAAAACGCTTGTGAACACCAGGCGCCCCTTCTCCTTCTAGGGCCCGTGGGCCCACCCTCCGTAGGCCGTACCGGACCCTGCGGAAACCATCCTGCCCCGTGATCGCACGGGTACTGCCGGATTCAGTGTGCCCGGCGCGGACTAAGCGGAACGGAAGATTCCGTCGATTCCCGGATGTGCGGCGACAACCGGACCCGTGTCCGCTCGCCGTCGCTCACCGGGGCCCGGCAACGCCCTGGTCGCGCTGGTACCGGCTGAAGAGGAAACCTTCCTCCTCCAACAGGGACGCCAGTGCGAACCGTCGCGGAACCTCGACCGCGGGTCCGCCCGCGATCCGCTGCGCGTCCCCCGCGGTCAGCAGCGGGGAGACGGTCAGGCACAGCTCGTCGAGCACGCCGGCCGTGACGAACTGCCCCAGCAGCCGGGGACCGCCCTCGGTCAGCAGCCTGGTGTGGCCGAGCCCGGCGAGCGCCCGCAGGGCCCGGGCGGGGTCCACACCGACGCCGTCGCCCGCGGTCACCACCCGGGCGCCGGCCTTCTCGGCGGCCGCGATCCGGCCCGGAGCCGCCGCGGCTCCGGTCAGGATCAGGGTGGGCACGAGCGGCGAGGCGAACAGCGGCAGGGAGAAGTCCAGCTCGAGGCTCGCGCTGACCACCGCGACGACCGGCACGGGACCCTGGCCCGCGGTCCGTCGCGCCTCGGCGAACTCCGCCCGCGCGCGAGCCGGGCGGTACCCCTCCTGCCGTACGGTCTCGGCGCCGGCGATCACCACGTCCGCCAGCGCGCGCAGGGTGCCGAAGACCCGCATGTCGGCCGCGCTGGAGATGGGCTGGGAGCGGCCGTCGTGCTGCGCGGCACCGTCGAGGGTGGAGACCATGTTGGCCCGCAGCCACGGCTCCCGTCGCCCGTCCGGCTCGGGATAGGCGTAGGCGGCGGCCAGCTCGGCCAGGCTCCACTCCCGGTCGGTCCCGTCGGGGCCCGGGCCGGCTGTCCGATCGGTCACAGGGGTCACGGGGAACAGACGTCGCATGCGGTGCAGTGTTCCACGCACCGGCGCCCCGAACCGCGCGGGCCGACGCCCCGGCGACCACGCCCGGTCACCCACCGCGACCGCGGACAGCGACCGGCCTCCGCGGCCCGCCGGCACCGCGCGCCTCCCCGCCCGCCGCGCTCGCGGAGCAACGGCCACCACGGTCCGAGGCCACGGCGAGTCCGGGGCGCAGCGGACGGCCGGGGCGGAGCGGTCGGAGCGGTCGGCCGGGGCGGGCCTCCGGCGGGAAGCGCACCGCGGTGCCGGGCCACGCCACCTCGTCCGGCGGGACTGTGCCGCACTCCGGGCTCCGGGCCCGACCCGCACACGCAGCCGCCCGCAAGCGCACCCGCACCCGCACCCGCGCGGCGGCAAGGGCGTCCGAACAGGCCCTACCATTGACCACCGTGTCGTCCTCCTCCCCCGCCTCCGGCCCCGCCCCGATATCCGGGACGGCTCCCGGTCCGCTGTCGCTGTGTGCCCGCGAGCCCCATGTCCCCGCGGACCACCTGGTGGCCGAGATGGTGCCCCCGCCGCGTTTCGACTCGGTCCGCTTCAGCACGTACGTCCCGGACCCGGACCAGCCCAGCCAGCGCGAGGCCGTACGGGTGCTTGAGGACTTCGCGGGCGGGCTGGGCGAGGCGCCCGGCGCGTCCGGCGGCAGGCGCGGCTTCCTCGGGTTCGGCCGCAGGGCGCCGAAGACCCCGGCCGGGCCCCGCGGCGTGTACCTCGACGGCGGCTACGGCGTCGGCAAGACCCACCTGCTGGCCTCCCTGTGGCACGCCACCCCCGCCGAACCCTCCCGCAAGGCGTTCGGCACCTTCGTGGAGCTCACGAACCTCGTCGGCGCCCTCGGCTTCCAGCAGACCGTGCGGACCCTGTCCGGACACCGCCTCCTGTGCATCGACGAGTTCGAACTCGACGACCCGGGCGACACCGTCCTCGTCTCCAGCCTGCTCGCCCGGCTCGTGGAGGCGGGTGTCGCGCTCGCCGCCACCTCCAACACGCTGCCGGGCAAACTCGGCGAGGGACGGTTCGCGGCGGCGGACTTCATGCGGGAGATCCAGGGCCTGTCCGCCCACTTCCACGCTCTGCGCATCGACGGCGACGACTACCGCCACCGCGGTCTGCCCGAGGCCCCGGCGCCGTACTCCGACGAGCGGGTGACCCGCGCGGCACGGGAGACCGAGGGTGCTTCCCTGGACGGCTTCCCCGCCCTCCTCGACCACCTCGCCCGCGTCCACCCCAGCCGCTACGGCGCCCTGACCGACGGTCTCACCGCGGTGTGCCTCACCGGGGTGCGTCCGGTGCCGGACCAGTCGACCGCGCTGCGGCTCGTGGTGCTCGCCGACCGGCTCTACGACCGCGAGGTGCCCGTCCTGGCCTCCGGGCAGCCCCTCGACCGGCTCTTCAGCGAGGAGATGCTGGAGGGCGGGTACCGCAAGAAGTACTTCCGGGCGATCTCCCGGCTCACCGCGCTGGCCCGGGACGCGGCGCCCCTCACCGACACCGCCTGAGTCCGGCCCGCCCCGGGTCCGGCCCGCCCCGGGTCCGGCCCGCCCCGGGTCCGGCGCGCTCCGAGTCGGCTCGACACGCCCCGAGAACGGTCCGTTCGCGCCAACCCACCCGCGATTTTCAGGCTCTCTTCAGCTCGTAACGCTACGTTAACCCTGCAAAGCTCTCCGCAGGGTTAACGTGGTTCTTGACCGCGCATTGACCCTGCGTTGGTCAAGTCATGACCGTGCGCCGACCATGGACCGGCACACGGCGAAGGCGTGAACTGCCTGGAGGGGGCGTATGTTCCGGGACGCGACGGCACGGACACGGGTTCCGCTCCTCGCCACGGTCCTGGTGGCCCTCCAGCTCTTCGCTCCGTCGGTATCCTTCGCTTTCGCGCATACGAGCCGTGATGTCATGGCCAACGCCCACCCGGACATCCTCGTCTCCGGCCCGGCGCCGCACGACGAGCGGGCCACGTGCCACGCCACCCCCCGGTCCGGGAACCCGCACGGTCCCGCGCGCCTCCGCGACCGGCACCGGACCACCGCCGCGCCCCAGCCCGAGCCACCCCGGCGCCCGCTCCCGCACCGGCGTGTCCCGGCCGCGGACGAGCCCCGTGTCTCCGGCACGGCGGCCGGGACACGCCGGTCCAGACCCGCGACGGACCGCTCCCCGGCGGCACTTCAGGTCTTCCGCTGCTGACGGACGACCGGTACACCCCCACCTCTGTTCCACCCGTCCGACGCGCCCCCACCGCGCGCCAGGAGGAATGCCGCATCATGATGCAACCCCTCATCGACAACGCCCGTATGTTCGGACAGCACCCTGAGGAGTTCGCCGGGCACGCCGAAGGCCAGTCGCCCGAAGTCCTGTTCATCACCTGCTCCGACTCCCGGGTCGTACCGGCCCTGATCACGGGCGCCCGGCCCGGCCAGCTCTTCGAGCTGCGCACCGCGGGCAACATCGTCCCGCCCTACGGCGCCGAGCACCCCTCCGGCGAGGCGGCCACCATCGAGTACGCCGTCGAGGTCCTCGGAGTCGGCGACGTCGTGGTCTGCGGTCACTCGCACTGCGGCGCCGTCGGCGCGCTGGTGCGCGACGACGACCTCACCGCCGTACCCGCCGTGCGGGACTGGCTGGCACAAGCGGCCGACGAGCCGGGGCCGTGCGATCCGGCCGATCCGACGGTCGCCGGGGCCGTGCGGCACCACGTCCTCGCGCAACTGCTGCGCCTGCGCTCCTACCCCTGCGTCGAGAAGCGGCTGGCGGACGGCCGACTGCGGTTGCACGGCTGGTACTACGAGGTCCACACCGGCCTCGTGCGCCAGTACCGCGCGGCCACCGACACGTTCGAGACCCTGTGAGCGCCGGCATGCCCCTCATAGCCGGCCGGAACCGGAGGTTCCCGCACTGGCGGCAGGATCTCACCGCCTCGTTCGTCGTGTTCCTGGTCGCGCTCCCGCTGTGCGTGGGCGTGGCCGTCGCCTCCGGGGTGCCGGCCGAACTCGGCCTGGTCACCGGCATCGTGGGCGGTCTGGTCACCGGATTCCTGCCGGGCAGCAGCCTCCAGGTCTCCGGCCCGGCCGCCGGCCTGACGGTGCTGGTCTTCGGCGCGGTCGACCGGTACGGACTGTCCGCGCTCGGCGTGCTCGTGCTCGCCGCCGGGCTCATCCAGCTCGTGATGGGCGCCCTGAAGCTGGGGCGCTGGTTCCGGGCGATCTCCCTGTCGGTCGTCGAGGGCATGCTGGCCGGCATCGGCCTCGTGCTCATCGCGGGCCAGCTCTACCCGGCCGCCGGTCTGGAGGCGCCCGCCTCCGGCATCGGCAAGCTCACCGGGCTGCCCGGGGCCGCCGCCGGCGCGCTGGGCAGCACCGAGGCGCTCACCTCGCTCGCCCTCGGTGCGGGCACCGTCGCCGTGCTGGTGCTGTGGAAGCGGCTGCCGAAGCGGGCGCGGACCCTGCCCGGCGCGCTGGCCGCGGTGGTACTGGCCACGGCGGTCACGGCGGCGCTGGGTCTGCCGGTCGCCACGGTCGAGGTCAACGGCCTGCTGGACTCCGTCCAGCCGCCCGGCGCCGACGCGTTCGGCGAGCTGGCGAACGTGGGCATCCTCGGCACCATCGTCGCCTTCACCTTGATCGCCTCGGCCGAGAGCCTGTTCAGCGCCGCGGCGGTGGACCGGCTGCACGACGGCCCGCGCACCGAGTACGACAAGGAGCTGATGGCGCAGGGCGCGGGCAACACGGTGTGCGGTGTGCTCGGCGCGCTGCCGATGACCGCGGTCATCGTGCGCAGTTCCGCCAACGTCGGCGCCGGCGCCCGGACCAGGGCGTCCCGGGTGCTGCACGGCGTGTGGCTGCTGCTGTTCGCCACGCTGCTGCCCTCCGCGCTGGCCCTGATACCGCTGCCCGCGCTGGCCGGCGTCCTGGTCCACGCGGGCTGGAAGCTGATCCCGTTCCGCGGCCTCGTGTCGCTGTGGCGGGGGCACCGGGGCGAGGCGCTGATCCTGGTGGTCACGGCCGTCTCGATCGTCGCGGTCAACATGTTCGAGGGCGTGCTGATCGGACTGGCCCTGTCCGTGGTCAAGGCCGCCTGGGACGCCTCGCACCTCAGGCTGGAGATCGTCGACAAGGGCGCGGGCCCTGTCCAGGCCCATCTGACGGGCAACGCGACCTTCCTGCGGCTCCCGAAGATGCTGGAGAGCCTGGAGGCGCTGCCGCAGGACCGCCCGGTCGAGCTGGACCTGTCCGGGCTGCACCACCTGGACCACGCCTGCCGCACGGCTCTGGAGAACTGGGCCGGGCGGCACAGCGCCGCCGGCACGGACCCGGTGAAGCTCACGGAGCCGGAGAAGTCGGGGGTGTAGCGGCTGGGGTGCCGCCGCCCGGCCCGGGGCATGGCCCCGGACCGGGCGGCGGGCCTATCGTGACAGAAAGGGTGAAAACCGTCCTCCGAGTGAGGAGGCCGCCATGCTCCAGGAGCTGGTGACCGCGGCTGCCGCCGTCGGCGGCGCGGGCGTCCTCTACGTCGCCGCGGCGGCGCGGGTCGTCAAGCAGTACGAGCGGGGGGTGGTGTTCCGGCTCGGGCGGCTCGCGGGTGAGTCGCGCAGTCCCGGGTTCACGATGATCGTGCCCTTGGTGGACCGGCTGCACAAGGTGAACATGCAGATCATCACGCTGCCGGTGCCCGCCCAGGAGGGCATCACCCGCGACAACGTCACCGTGCGGGTGGACGCCGTCGTGTACTTCAAGGTGGTCGACGCGGCCAACGCGCTGGTCCGGGTCGAGGACTACCGCTTCGCCGTCTCGCAGATGGCCCAGACCTCACTCCGGTCGATCATCGGCAAGAGCGACCTGGACGACCTGCTGTCCGACCGGGAGAAGCTGAACCAGGGGCTGGAGCTGATGATCGACAGCCCGGCGGTCGGCTGGGGCGTGCAGATCGACCGCGTCGAGATCAAGGACGTCTCCCTGCCGGACACCATGAAACGCTCGATGGCCCGCCAGGCCGAGGCCGACCGGGAGCGGCGGGCCCGGGTCATCAACGCCGACGCCGAACTGCAGGCGTCGAAGGTGCTCGCCGAGGCGGCCCGGGAGATGTCCGAGACGCCCGCGGCCCTCCAACTGCGACTGCTCCAGACGGTGGTGGCGGTGGCCGCCGAGAAGAACTCCACCCTCGTGCTGCCCTTCCCGGTGGAGCTGCTGCGGTTCCTGGAGAGGGCCCGGGAACACCCGGTGGAGCGGTGACACGAGCTACCCGCGTGGTTCCCGGGACTCCTGGCAGGTGATAGACACGGCGGGGTCGCGATCCTGTCCGCCAGCAGGAAGGTCACCCCCATGTCCGCAACCCGACGCCAGGTGCTCGCCCGTACGGGAGCCCTGGGTGCAGGCATCGCCTTCACCGGCGCCCTCTCCGAACTCTTCGCCGGCACCGCCGCCGCCCAGTCCCCCGGCCGCGCCGGCTACGGTCCCCTGGTCCCCGACCCCGACGGGCTGCTCGACCTGCCCGAGGGCTTCCGCTACCGGGTGCTGTCCCGCGAGGGCGACCGGCTGCGCTCCGGCGAGGGCCCGGTGCCGTCCAACCACGACGGCATGTCGGCCTTCCCCGGCAGACACGGCCACACCCGCCTCGTCCGCAACCACGAGAACCGCGCCGACGCCCGCGTACCGGTCCCCACCGTCAAGGGCCTGACGTACGACCCGGAGGGCAAGGGCGGCTGTACGGCGCTGGAGCTGGACTCACGCGACCACGTGCTGTCCGAACGGGTGGCGATCGCCGGTACGGCCGTCAACTGCGCGGGCGGGCACACTCCCTGGAACACCTGGCTGACCTGCGAGGAGACCGAGGACCGGGCCGGGACCAACGGCTACACCAAGGACCACGGCTTCATCTTCGAGGTCGATCCTGCCGACCCGCACCGCACGGGCGCGGTGCCGCTGACCGCGATGGGCCGCTTCCAGCACGAAGCGATCGCCGTGGACCCGCGGCGCGGCGTCGTCTACGAGACGGAGGACGCCTTCGACCGGCCCTTCGGCCTCTTCTACCGGTTCCTGCCCGAGAAACCGCTGGGCGGCAGGGGCTCGCTGCGTGCGGGCGGCCGGCTCCAGGCGATGCGCGTGCCCGGCGTGCCCGACCTGTCCTCGATCCAGGAGACGGGCGCGGCCTTCGACCACATCGAGTGGGTGGACGTACCCGACCCGCTGGCCGCCGGGACGCCGATCCGCTTCCAGGACTTCGGCCGGGGCGGCATCACCCACGCGCAGAAGCTGGAGGGCTGCTACTGGGGCGGGCGGAGCGTGTACTTCGTGTCGTCCTTCGCCCACAGCGACGAGGGCTCGGCCGCCGACCACTACGGCCAGATCTGGCGCTACGACCCCGAGCGGCGCCGGCTCACCCTGGTGATCGTCTTCGGCCCGGACACCGACGTGCAGCTGCCCGGCGAGTCCCCGGACAACATCTGTCTGGCGCCCAGCGGCGGCCTCATGGTCTGCGAGGACGGCAACGGCGCGCAGCACGTCTTCGGCGTCTCCCGGCGCGGCGAGGTGTACGCGATGGCCCGCGGCGCCCAGAACATCGGGACGGAGGAGGAGCCCGAGTGGGGTGAGTTCGCCGGCGTCACCTTCTCCCCGGACGGCGACACGATGTACGTCAACTGCTACACGCCCGGCACCACCTTCGCGGTGACGGGCCCCTGGCGCCGGTAGCGGGGGCGCGCCGCCCGGTCCATGAAGCCACAGCAATGGGGTACCCGGGCCGCATGACTCAGAACGTGCAGGTCAGCGGCTCGTACTGGCTTCAGACGGCACCGGGCGGCGCGCCCCGCCCCGCGCTCGCGGAAGACCTCGATGTCGACGTCGCCGTGATCGGCGCGGGTGTCGCGGGGCTCAGCACGGCCTGGGAGCTGGCGCGGGCCGGGCGCAGTGTGGCGGTGCTGGAGGCCGGGCGGGTCGCCGCCGGCGTCACCGGGTACACCAGCGCCAAGCTGACCGTGCAGCACACCCTGATCTACGAGAAGCTGCGCCGCACCCGGGGCCCCGAGGGCGCCCGGCTGTACGCACGCTCGCAGTCCGAGGCGATCGAGCACGCCGCCGGGATCGTCGCCGAGCTGGGCATCGACTGCGACTGGGAGACGCGCGACGCGTACACGTACGTCCGCGACCCGGGCCGCGTCGACGAGCTGCGGGCCGAGGCGTCCGCGGCCGAGGAGGCGGGGCTGCCGGCGTCGTTCGTGACGGAGACCGGGCTGCCCTTCCCGGTGGCGGGCGCCGTGAAGGTGACCGGGCAGGCCCAGTTCCATCCCCGCAAGTACCTGCTGGCACTCGCCGGTGACCTGGAGGCGCACGGCGGGCGGATCTTCGAGGACACCACCGTCCACGGTCTGGACGAGGGCGAGCCGTGCCGTGTGAAGACCGAGGCGGGAGCGACGGTCACCGCCCGGGACGTGGTGGTCACCACGCATTACCCGGTCTTCGACCGGGCGCTGCTCTTCACCCGTCTCTCCCCGCGCCGCGAGCTGGTCGTCGCGGGGAGCGTCGAGGCGGACCGGGACGTCGACGGCATGTACATCACGCCGGAGGAGAACACCCGCTCGGTGCGTACGGCGCCCCTGGAGGACGCGGACCGCCGCCTGCTCGTCGTCACCGGGGAGCACTTCACCCCCGGCACGGGGGACACCCGCGAGCGCTTCGACCGCCTGGCCGCCTGGGCGACGGAGCACTTCCCCGGCGTCGACCTCACCCATGCCTGGGCCACGCAGGACATCGACCCCACCGACACCGTGCCGATGGCCGGCCCGCTGCACCCGGGCGCGCGGCACGCCTACGTCGCCACCGGCTTCGGCGGCTGGGGGCTGAGCGGCGGCATGATGGCGGGCCGGCTGCTCACCGCGCAGATCGCCGGCGAGGAGTGCGCGTGGAGCGGGCTGTACGACCCGCGCCGGCTGCTCACGGCGGTGCGCGAGGCACCGGCGCTGCTCAAGACGCAGGCCGAGGTGGCCCGGCACTTCGTCGGCGACCGGCTGCGGCCCGCCCCGCCGGTGGACGCGCTGCCCCCGGGCGAGGGTGCGGTGGTCCGGGCGGGCGGTGACCGGCTCGCGGTCTACCGGGACGAGGAGGGCACGCTGCACGCCGTCTCACCGCGCTGTACCCACCTGGGCTGTCTGGTCGGCTTCAACGCGGCCGAACGCGCCTGGGAGTGCCCCTGCCACGGTTCCCGCTTCGGCACGGACGGCAAGGTGCTCGAGGGCCCGGCGACGAAGCCGCTGGAGCAGCGGGACATCTGACACCCGGGGGCGTGAGCCGGGCGGGTGACCGGGTCGGCACGTCCCTCCGCACAGTCATACGAGCCGAACATTCCACTTCTACGTTCGTACGGTGATCACTCTCGTACGACGCGCCACCGCCCTCTGTGTCCTGGGCGCCGCACTCGCCGCCTGCGGAACCACCGGCGCCGAGCAGGCCCCCCGCCCGGCGCCCTCGGCCCCCGTCCCCTCCGCCTCCCGGACGCCCACGCCCACCCTCGCCCCCGGGCCCGCGGGTCTCACCCCCGTCTTCGAACACGGCTCCCGCGGGGAGGGCAGGACGGTCGCCCTCACCTTCGACGCCGACATGACCGCCGACCAGGGGCCGCGGGCGGCGGCGGGCGAACGGTTCGACAATCCCGCGCTGATCGCGACGCTGCGCGAGCTGAAGGTGCCGGCCACGGTGTTCATGACCGGCCGCTGGGCCGAGGAGTACCCGCAGGAGGCCCGTTCCCTCGGCCGGGACCCGCGGTTCGAGATCGCCAACCACTCCTACAGCCACTACGCCTACACCGAGGACTGCTACGGCCTGCCGACCGTGTCCAGGGAGCGGATGCGGCCGGATCTGGAGCGTGCGTACAGGGCCTTCGAGAAGGCCGGGGTGCCGGACCCGATGCCGTACTTCCGTTTTCCCGGCGGCTGTTACGACAAGGCCGCTCTGAAGGAGCTGACCCCCAGCGGCGTCACCGCCGTGCAGTGGGACGTGGTGAGCGGGGACGCCTTCGCCACGGACGCCGACGCGGTGACCCGGCAGGTGCTCGACGGGGTGCGGCCGGGTTCGGTCGTCGTCATGCACTGCACGCGCAGCGCCGCCCCGGTGACCGAGGAGGTGGTACGGGCGGTCGTGCCCGAGCTGCGCCGTCGGGGCTACCGCTTCGTGAAGGTCTCGGACCTGATCGGCGCCGCGAACGGCCGCGGCTGACGGCCTGGGCTGGACACATGAGCGACCACGACCAAGGCCCGGACGGCCCCGGCTGCGAGCCCGGCGGGACACCCGTGCACGGTGCCGAGGTGGGTGAGCTACCGGACGGCCGTGAAGGGCGGGGCGGGCGGGAAGCGTTCCGGGACACAGGCCGTGCGCGGACGGCCGGTGACCCGGCCCTCGGTGAAAGCGTCGATCCCGGCGAGCAGGCGCAGGAGCGTCGACTTGCCGGTGCCGTTGGCGCCCTCGGCACGGACGAGGGAACCGGGCACCACGCCCAGCTCGACCCCCCGCAGTACCCAGGGGCCGCGCAGACCGTAGCAGCGGCCCACGCCGTCCAGCCGTAGCTCGCGTTGCATGGGGCCGTACTCTCCCAGGCGCGCGGGTTGGCAGACTGTAGGGCGTGAGCAACGACCCGACGACACCCGTCCCCGCCCCCACCCCTGTTCCTGGCAGTCCCTTCCGTCCCGAGCCCGGCGACCGCGACCAGGCGCCGCAGTTCGTGCTGCCGCTCGTCGTGCGCATCGAGCGGGCGGCGCCGCCGCCCCGTACCGACGCGCTGGAGACCGCGGCCCGGGCGGTGCTGGTGCTGCTCGGCGACGAGCGGTCGACCGGTGAGGGCGAGTGGGCGCGGGCGATGCGGGACTGGCAGGACGCGCGCATCCGCAAGGTCGTGCGGCGGGCCCGCGGCGCGGAGTGGCGGCGGGCCGAGGCGCTGCCCGGCATCACGGTCACCGGCAAGACCGCCGAGGTGCGGGTCTTCCCGCCGGTCCCGTTGGACGGCTGGCCGAAGGACCTGGCCCGCCTCCAGGTCTCCGGCACCGACCTCGACGACCCCGAGCCGCCGGTCGGCGCCGACCCCACCGCGCCGGTGCTCTGGCTGAATCCCGACTTGGGCATGTCGGCGGGCAAGGCGATGGCCCAGGCGGGCCACGGTGCGCAGCTCGCCTGGTGGGAGCTGTCCGACGGCGAGCGGACGGCGTGGCGCGACGCGGGCTTCCCGCTGTCGGTACGCACCGCGGACCCGGCCCGCTGGACCGGCCTCACCACCGGCGGCCTGCCGGTGGTGCGCGACGCGGGCTTCACGGAGATCGCGCCGGGCTCGTGCACGGTGGTGGCGGACCATCCGGCGCTGCGGCGGGAGAACTCGTAGGCGCGGAAGGCCGGCGCCGCCACGAAGCTCAGATGTTGCTCTGAACATGCCCCGTTCACGGTTCGTCCCGGGCCGGGCGGGCGATATCCCCGGCATGTTCGCGGGAGGGGAGGCAACCATGGAGCGCATGGCGCCGCTGGGCACCGGCATCGGATGGCGGCCGGAGATCGCGGACGTCGTCGAGCGGATGCCCGGCATCGAGTGGGTCGAGGCCGTGTCCGAGAACCTGTGTCCCGGGCATCTGCCCGACTCGCTGCTGCGGCTGCGCGAGCGCGGCGTGACCGTCGTACCGCACGGGGTCTCGCTCGGGCTCGGCGGCGCGGACCGGCCGGACGCGGGGCGGCTGGCGGCGCTGGCCGAACGGGCGGAGGTCCTGGGGTCGCCCCTGTGCACCGAGCACATCGCGTTCGTCCGGGCGGGCGGGGCGCCGACCGCCTCGCCGACGCTGGAGGCGGGGCACCTGCTGCCCGTGCCGCGCACCCGCGACGCCCTCGACGTGCTGTGCGAGAACGTGCGCATCGCACAGGACGGGCTGCCCGTGCCGCTCGCCGTGGAGAACATCGCGGCGCTGATCGCCTGGCCGGGCGAGGAGATGACGGAGGGGCAGTTCCTGTACGAGCTGGCCGACCGGACCGGCGTACGGCTGCTGATCGACGTGGCGAACCTGCACACCAATCATGTCAACCTCGGTGAGGACCCGGCCGAGGCGCTCGGTGAACTGCCCCTGGAGGCCATCGCCTACGTCCATGTCGCGGGCGGCTTCGAGCGGGACGGTGTCTGGCACGACAGCCACGCCCACCCCGTTCCGCGGCCGGTGCTCGACATCCTGACCGACCTCGCCTCGCGCGTCGTGCCGCCGGGCGTCCTGCTGGAACGGGACGAGGACTTCCCCGACGGCGACGAGATGCGCGGTGAGGTGGAGGCGATCCGCGGCGCCGTCGCGAAGGGGCGGGCGGGGAGTACGGCGGCCTTCGGGGGCGGGGCGGCGGCGCGCACCGCGGGTACCGGACCCCGGCCCGGGTCCGGCTCCGGCTCCGCCTCCGGATCCGGATCCCGGTCCGCCTCCGGATCCGGATCCCGGTCCGCCTCCGGATCCGGATCCCGGTCCGGGTCCACCTCCGGGTCCGGGTCCGCCGACGTACGGCAGCGGCTCGGGCTCGCGCAGGCCGAGCTGCTGTCCGCGCTGGTCGCGGGGACGCCGGTGCCCGAGGGGTTCGACCGGGTGAGGCTGGGGGTGCAGGCCCAGGCGCTCGCCGCGAAGCGGGCCGACGTGGTCGGGAAGGTCGCGCCCGAGCTGCCGCTGATCCTGGGCGCGCGGTACCGGCCGGCCTTCCTCGCCTACGCACAGGGGTCCCCGATGACCGGCGGCTACCGGCGGGACGCCCTCGACTTCGTCGAGCACGTACTGCGGACGGCGCCGGGGAAAGACGAGGACCCGGGGGTGCGGCGGGAGTTGCGGGAGTGGTGGCTGGAGCGGTCGGGGCCGGTGCCGCGGTCGGCCCGCCCCGGAGTCCGGCTGGCCCGTGCGACCAGGCGCGTTCTGCTGCGCCGCTGAACGGGGGACAGGCCTCGATCGTCTGGCAAGGCGGGTCGGGAGGCCGCCCGCCGTCGCGGGTCGCGTCCCTACCCTCCGGCGTATGACGGACCCCGAGGCACTGGAGCGGATCACCGCACGACGAGCGGAGCCGGATGGGCCCGAAGAGCTACTGGTCAAGCACCCCCTGGTGCGGCACGGGTGAGCCGGATGTATCAGGGGCCGGACACGCCGGGCGGCTTCCGCTCCTCGCCGCCGAGGGTTTGGAAGTTCCCGTAATGAGGATCGCCCACGCTGCGCCGCATCTCCGGGTGCGCCTTCGAGCCGCCGAATTTCCACGGGTTGCCGTCGCACACGCTGGTCTGCCACTGCTCCGCTGCCTTGTCGTCGGGATACATGCCCCACTCGCCTGTGCCGCTGCACTCCGACACCTTGTCGCCGTCGTCGTTGTCGTACACGGCAAGGTCGGTCACGACAACGGTGCCATCGTCCTTGAAGCGCAGGGTCCCGGCGTCGCCCCCGGTCCAGGTGCCCGCGCTGCCGGCCGAGCCAGTCGCGCCGGCGGCGATACGGGCGCTCCCCCGGAGCCGGACCTCGGTGACGCTCCTCGTCGCCGCACCCGGATGCGGTCGCTCCCCGGCTGAACGCCGGAGCCTCCTCACGAGAATCAGGTGACCAGGGCATGGCGCCGACGAGGGCCTCTGGCATAGAAGTACGGCATGTTCTGGGTCCTTTTCCTCGTCTCGGCCTGGGCCGTCGCCGGCCTCGCGTGCCTGCGGCTGTGTCTGGCCGCCGTGCGCGCGGCCGCCGTCGGCCCGCGCGCCGCGGCTCCCGAGCACACGCTGACGCTGTACGAGGCGGCGTTCCTGTCCGGCGGCCCGCGGCGGGTCGCCGACCTGACACTCGTCTCCATGGCTCGCCAGCGGCGGCTGCTGCTCGCGCACACCGGCTGGGCGACCGTCGTCGACCCGTGCGGACGCGACGACATGGAGCGGTCGGTCATAGGGGCGATAGGCCCCGCGGGGCAGTCCCGGATAGCACCCGTACGGGCCGACGCGGCCGCCGCCGACGCGGTACGGTGCCTGGCCGACCGGCTGGTCGGAGCGGGCCTCGCCGTGCCCGACGGCGGCGCCCTCGGGATCGCGGCAGGAGTGCGGCGGGTACGGGTCGCCTCGGTGACCGTGTGCGCGCTCGGCCTGGTCGCCCTGGCACTGCCGCTGCCCGCCACCGAGCCGCGCCTCCTCATCGCCCTCTGGTTCGCGCTGCCACTCGCCCTGGCCCTGGGATGCCTCGCCATCACGCGGATCGAGATCCACCCGTACTCGCGCTGGGCCTCCCCCGCCGGGCAACGGCTGATCGGCGCCCTCGTCCAGCAGGCCGACGGCACGGCTGACGACCGGGCCTTCCTCACCTCGGTCGCCGTGCGGGGCGTCCACGCGATCGGCGAACCGGACCTGCGTGCGGCCTTCGCCCATCGCGTGAAGTACGCCGGGGACCACTGGGAGCGCCAGGCCTGACGCACCGGGGGCGCGCGGACGCATTCGGCGCCGACACCCGCGGGCGGTGCTTGCCCTGCCCGGCCGGTGGCACCAACCATCCCTTGTGTCACCCCGTGCCACCGAAGGGATACGCGATGCGAGCTGCCGCCCTCTACTCGGCCGCCGGGTCCTTGCTGCTGACCGCTCTCGCCGCCGCCCCGGTGGAGGCGGGCCCGGCGCCCCCGGCCGGTCCCGGGTCGGCCGAGGCGCGCGGTACCGCCGTGGCCGCCCGGCGCGCGGCGGCGGCCGGTATCGGATACGGGGCGTGCCCGGAGGCGGAGGAGCTGCCGGGCAGTATGCGCTGCGGCACGGTCACCGTGCCCCTGGACTACGCCCACCCCGACGGGAAGCGGATCAAGCTCACCGTCAGCCGGGTGCGGGCCACGCACAAGGACCCGGACGACGGCAGGCACAGGGTGCCCGGGCAGGGCGCCCTCCTCTACAACCCGGGCGGCCCGGGCGGCTCGGGGCTGTACTTCCCGCTGGTGGGCATGGTGCCCGAGTGGAAGCGGATCGCGGCCGCCTACGACCTCGTCGGCTACGCCCCGCGCGGGGTCGCGCCCTCCGCGGCGCTGTCCTGCCAGGATCCCGGGGACTTCTTCAAGGGGCCCCGACCGGCCCCGACACGGCCCTCGGACGCGTACAAGAGGGAGCGCGCCGCCGAGGCCGCGGCGTACGCGCGTGACTGCGCAGAACGGGGCGGGGACGCGCTGCGGCACTACCACTCGCTCAACAACGCCCGTGACCTGGAGGTCCTGCGGGCCGCGCTGGGCGAGCGGCGGCTCACGTTCATGGGCGCGTCGTACGGCACGTACCTGGGGGCGCTGTACGCCGAGCTGTTCCCCTCGCACGTACGGCGGATGGTGTTCGACTCGGTGGTGAACCCGGACCCCGGGCAGGTCTGGTACCGCAACAACCTCGGACAGTCGGAGGCGTTCGAGGACCGCTGGGACGCCTTCAGGGAGTGGATCGCCGAGCACGACGACGTGTACGGGCTCGGGGACACACCGAGGAAGGTGCAGCACAGCTACGAGGAGGCGAGCGCACGGCTCGCGGCGAAACCGGCGGGCGGGACGGTGGGGCCCGCGCAGTTGCAGGGGGCGTTCCTGAGTGCCGGGTACTACGACGACTACTGGCCGCACCGCGCCGAGGCGCTGGCGGCCTACCTGCGGGGCGATCCGCAGCCGCTGGTCGAACAGGCGGGCACGCGTACCGAGGCGGGCGCGGTGGGAGCGGAGAACTCCAACGCCGTGTACACGGCCGTCGAGTGCAACGACGCGCCCTGGCCGACCGACTTCGGGGTCTGGGACCGGGACAACACGCGACTGGCCCGCCGGGCACCGTTCGAGACCTGGGACAACGTGTGGACCAACCTGCCGTGCGCCTACTGGCGGGCGCCCCGGCAGCAGCCGCTGGACGTGCGCACCGCGCCGGGCGAGCTGCCGCCGACACTGGTCCTGGCCGCCGAACGGGACGCGGCGACCCCGTACGAGGGTGCGCTGGAGCTGCGGCGGCGGCTGGCGGGCTCGGTACTGGTGACCGAACGGGACGCGGGGACGCACGGCATCGCGGGCGGACCGAACACCTGCGTCAACGGCCACCTGGAGGCGTACCTGCTGCGCGGCCGTCTCCCGGCGCGGGACGCGTCCTGCGCCCCGCGCCCGGAGCCACAGCCGAGGGCCTGACAGATCTGCTGGGCCGGACGGATCTGGCGGGCCTGACGGATCTGGCCTGGCGGGTCTGGCGGGTCTGGCGGGCCGGCTGACCCGGCGGGTCAGCCGGTTCCGGCTAGGCGAGCCCGGCCACCAGTTCCGCGATGTCCTTGCGGCGCCCGGTGTAGAACGGGATCTCCTCGCGGACGTGCCGGCGGGCCTCGGAACCGCGCAGGTGGCGCATGAGGTCGACGATGCGGTGGAGTTCGTCGGCCTCGAAGGCGAGGATCCACTCGTAGTCGCCCAGCGAGAAGGAGGCGACCGTGTTGGCGCGCACGTCCGGGTAGCCGCGGGCCATCTTGCCGTGGTCGGCGAGCATGCGGCGGCGGTCCTCGTCGGGCAGCAGGTACCAGTCGTAGGAGCGCACGAACGGGTAGACGCTGATGTAGTTCCGCGGCGTCTCGTCGGCCAGGAAGGCCGGAATGTGCGCGCGGTTGAACTCGGCGGGGCGGTGCAGCGCCATGTTCGACCAGACCGGCTCCAGCGCGCGGCCCAGCCTGGTACGGCGGAAGAGGTTGTACGCCTCCTGGAGCTGGTCGGCGGTCTCCGCGTGCCACCAGATCATCAGGTCGGCGTCGGCGCGCAGACCGGACAGGTCGTAGGTGCCGCGGATCGTCACGTCCTTGGCGGCGAGCTGGTCGAACAGCTCCTGGACCTCGTCGGCGTACCCGGCGCGGTCCTCGGGGAGGGTGTCCTTGAGCTTGAAGACGGACCAGAGCGTGTAGCGGATGACCTCGTTGAGGTCCTTGGCCAGCTTGCCCTTGTTGGGGATGCGCTCGGCCGCGGGGGTGGAGGCGTCGTCACTCATGGTCCCTATTCTCCCGCTCCGCCGTGCGGACCCCGCACCGGGTGTCCCGTGAGCTCCTCCACACCGCGCAGGCCGCCCCCGATCCGGTCGACGGCCGCGTACGCGCTCGCGATGCTCGCCGGGATGCCGACGCCGTCGTACGCCGCGCCGCACAGCGCCAGGCCGGGGAGCTTCGCCACGTGCTCGCGGACGCGGGCCACGCGCGCGTGGTGGCCGACGGGGTACTGCGGCAGGCCGTCCTGCCAGCGGGTGACGCGGGTGGCGACCGGCTCGGCGGTCAGGCCGGTGGCCTCGCCCAGGTCGTGCCGGGAGACGGCGACGAGGCCGTCGTCGTCGCGGGCCAGGATCTCCGTGTCGCCGTACCGGCCCACCGAGGTGCGCAGTACGACCAGCTCGGGGTTCTCGTCGGCGATCCAGCCCCACTTGCGGGAGGCGAAGGTGGAGGCCTTGATGGTGTGCCCGTCGACCGGCGGCACGAGGAAGCCACTGCCCTCGGGGAGCGCGGCGGCGTCGGAGCGGCGGTAGGCGAGGGTGATCAGGGCCATCGAGGCGTACTCCACCGCGGACAGCTCGGCCGCGGCGGCGGGCGCCTCGGCCCGCAGCAGCTCCGCGGCGGGACGGGCGGGGAGCGCGACGACGACCGCGCCGGCGTGCAGCACCCGGCCGCCGGCGACGATCCGCCAGCCGTCGCAGGCCGTGCGGCGCAGCTCCGTGACGGGCGCGCGGGTGACGATCTCGCCGCCCCGCGCGCGGACCGAGTCGGCGACGGCGGGCGGGAGGGTGCCGATGCCGCCCTCGATGCCCATGAACACCGGGCCGCTCGGCGGTGAGGTGGCCGTCCGGCCCTGCAGGGCGCGCACCGCCTCGGTGAGTGAGGTGTGGGTGCGGGCGGCGTCGAAGAGCTGGGGCACGGCCGAACGCAGCGAGATGCGGTAGGCGTCGCCCGCGTAGACCCCGCCCAGCAGGGGTTCGACGAGGCGGTCGACGACCTCGCGGCCGAGGCGCGCGGCGACGTACTCGCCCACGGCCACGTCGTCGCCGACCTCGGTGCGGGGCAGTTCGGCGTCGCGTTCGATGCGGGCCAGGCCCTCTTCGGAGAGCACGCCGGACAGGGCGGCGGCGGTGCCGGGGACGCCCATGACGTGGCCCTTGGGCATGGGGCGCAGGGCACCGCGGGTCCACAGGGAGGCCGACGCGGTGGACGGCGGCTGGAGGCGGTCGGCGAGACCCGCCGCGCGGGCCAGGCCGACGGCCTCGGGGCGGCGGGCCAGCACCGACTCGGCGCCGAGGTCGACGCGGACGCCGGCGATCTCGCCGGGCAGCAGCTTGCCGCCGACGCGGTCGGACGCCTCGACGACGGTCACCCGGGCGCCCTGCTCCAGCAGGCGGTGGGCGGCGGCCAGTCCGGCGATGCCGGCTCCGACGACGACGACGTGTCCAGGTCCCGTGTCCGCGGGAAGCTCACCCGCTGGGGTCTCACTTGCGCACATGTCCCCAGCGTCTCAGACACCACCGACACCGCCCCGCCGGTGTCCGTGCCCGCCCCCGGTTTCCGCGCCCGGTGTCCGTCCCCGGTGTCCGTCCCCGGTGTCCGTCCCCGGTGTCCGTGTCCGGTGTCCGTGTCCGGTGTCCGTGTCCGCGCCCGGTGTCCGCCCCGCGAGTCCGGACCGTGATCTCTTCGGAACCGTTCCGCGCCGTCGTGCGCGCCCCTCCGCGCGTCGTAAAGACATCAGTCGACACAACCCCGGGGGGTACCCACGATGCAGGCACGACGAGCGGCGGCCCGAAGGTCCGCTCCACCCGCCCGCGCCCTGGCCGGCCTGCTGCTGGTCACAGCGCTCGCCCTCACCGGCTGCAGCGCGTCGGACGCCGGTTCCGGCGCGGACGGCAAGGCCGGGGCGGCCGCGCCGCGGCAGGACTCGCGAGAGGCGGGCGCGCAGGCCGACGACCGGGCCGGCGCGGCCGGTGAGGGCGGGGCGGCCGGTGAGGGCGCGAGCGCGCCGCCGAAACTCGTCCCGACCCACATCATCCGCACCGTGTCCCTGAGCGTTCAGGTCGAGGACGCGCCCAGCGCGCTCGACGCGGCCCGCACCGCGACCGAGAACGCGGGCGGTTACGTCGGCGACGAGAGCACCACCCGGGACGCGGCGGGCCACGAGCGGACCGAGGTGACGCTGCGCGTGCCCGTGGAGCGTTACGAGGACGTGCTCGACGAGCTGGAGGGTGCCGGGAAGCTGCTCCAGCGCAACGCGAAGGCCGAGGACGTCACCGACCAGGTCGTGGACGTGGACAGCCGGGTGAAGTCGCAGCGCGCCAGCGTGGCCCGCGTCCGCGAGTTGATGGACCGGGCTACGGGACTGGACGACGTGGTGGCCCTGGAGGGCGAGCTGAGCACCCGTCAGGCGGAGCTGGAGGCGCTGCTCGCCCGGCAGGCGGCCCTGAAGGACCGCACGAGCCTGGCCACCATCACCCTCTCCCTGTCCGAGACGCCGGTGAAGCGGGCGGAGAAGGCGCGGGACGAGGACCCCGGATTCACGGACGCGCTGGCCGGCGGCTGGGACGCCTTCGTGACCATGCTGCGCTGGGTGGCGGTGGTGGTCGGCGCGGTGCTGCCGTTCGCCGCGGTGGCGGCGCTGCTCGCGCTGCTGTGGCTGCGGGCGGTACGCCCCCGGCTGCCGCGCCGTCCGGCACCGGCGCCCGCGGCGCCGCGCGGGGAGGCGTCGCCCGGCGAGGCGCCCGGCGCGCGGGACTGAAATGCCCCGCCCACGTAGCGTGTTCGCATGAGCATGAGCGCTGCGGGCGGTACGAGGGAGCGACTGGTCGTGATCGGCGGTGACGCCGCGGGGATGTCCGCGGCGTCACAGGCACGCCGGCTGAGGGGCCCGGACGAGCTGGAGATCGTGGCGTTCGAACGCGGCCACTTCAGCTCGTTCTCGGCCTGCGGCATCCCCTACTGGGTCGGGGGCGACGTGACCGACCGGGACCGGCTGATCGCCCGCTCGCCCGAGGAGCACCGCGCCCGGGACATCGACCTGAGGATGCGCACCGAGGTCACGGAGATCGACGTGGCCGGTGGGCGGGTACGCGCGCGGGACGTCGACTCCGGCGCGGAGTCCTGGACGTCGTACGACAAGCTGGTGATCGGGACCGGGGCGCGGCCGGTCCGGCCGGAGCTGCCGGGCATCGACGCGCCCGGGGTGCACGGAGTGCAGACGCTGGACGACGGGCAGGCGCTGCTCGACACGCTGGGCCGCACGCGTGGCCGCCGCGCGGTGGTCGTGGGCGCGGGGTACATCGGCGTGGAGATGGCCGAGGCGCTGATCAACCGCGGCTACGAGGTGACGGTCGTCAACCGCGGGCGGGAGCCGATGTCCACGCTGGACCCGGACATGGGCCGCATGGTCCACGAGGCGCTGGAGGGTCTCGGCATCGTCATGGTGAACGACGTCGAGGTCACCAAGGTGCTGACCGGGGACGACGGCCGGGTCCGTGCGGTGGCCACTCGGGACACCGAATTCCCGGCGGATGTGGTGGTACTCGGCATCGGCGTACGCCCCGAGACCGGGCTCGCCGAGGCCGCGGGGCTGCCGCTCGGCGTCCACGGCGGGCTGCTGACCGACCTGGCGATGCGGGTGCGCGGCCACGAGAACATCTGGGCGGGCGGCGACTGCGTGGAGGTGCTCGACCTGGTCTCCGGGCAGGAGCGGCACATCCCGCTGGGCACGCACGCCAACAAGCACGGGCAGGTCATCGGCACCAACGCGGGCGGCGGCTACGCCACCTTCCCCGGCGTGGTGGGCACGGCGGTCAGCAAGGTCTGCGACCTGGAGATCGCGCGGACCGGACTGCGCGAGCGGGACGCGCTGCGGGCGGGTCTGCGGTTCGTGACGGCGACCGTCGAGTCCACCAGCCGCGCGGGCTACTACCCGGGCGCCTCCCCCATGACGGTGAAGATGCTGGCCGAACGGCGCACCGGACGGCTGCTCGGCGTGCAGATCGTCGGCCGTGAGGGAGCGGGCAAGCGGGTCGACATCGCCGCGGTGGCCCTCACGGCCGGGATGACGGTGGAGCGGATGACCGCCCTGGACCTGGGCTACGCGCCGCCCTTCTCGCCGGTGTGGGACCCCGTGCTGGTGGCCGCCCGCAAGGCCGCCCGTGCCGTGGAGCGGCGGGGCTGAGGGGCGCCGGCGCTCACGCCGTCCCGTTGATGCGGTCGATGGCCTGCCGTGCCTGCTCGGCCGGGGGCCGCGACGGCAGGGAGGACACCGGGGCCGGGCCGCCCACCGGCGCCTGGGCGGCCGCCGGTGCCGGGGCGCTCACCGCGGGCGGCTGCTCACCGGCCGACCTGGCGTGGGCCGCGCCCCGCGTGGAACGCAGCCGGTGGCTCACCGCCTCGTCCAGTGTCACCGGGCGCTGCATCTGCGCGGCCAGCCGCCCCGCCTCCTGACCGAGCCGGGCGACGTCCTCCCATGGCAGGCGCAGCACGAGTGCGACCTCGGCCTCGCCGTCTGGCAGGGCGTGCATCGCCGGAGCCGGTGTGACCCGTTCGTTCATCGCCTGTTTCCTCACGTCGTCCCCGCCACCCGCCTTCCCCGGGCCGCGGGCGGTTGAGAAGGCATACGTACACACGGACCGGGGCGTTCAGCGGGTGACCTGGCGCACCGTCCACCGGGCGGGCGGTGGCGTCTCCGGTCGTCCCCGTCCATGACGTGGGCCAAGGACCCCGCGGTGGAGCGGGGCGCCGCGCGGTGCGCGGGTGTCGGCCTCGGACCCGCCGCCGGTGAGGAGGCCACCGGTCTTGTCGTACTCCTCTGTCGTCTGCTGCCCGAGTTCCCCTCGTGCCCCGGCCACCGCCGGAGACGGCTTCGGGCCCGTGCCGGGCTCGTGATCCGGGCTCCAGGCGGTCCACTCGTCCGGCGGCGCCGTCTCCGACGCGGGCACCGTGGCCCACGTGGCCCACGTCGTCGGCTTCGTCGTCGCTTCGTCCTCGGCATGCCGATCGCCTGGCCGCTGCGGCGGGGCCCCCCGCCCCCGCCGGAGCCGCGCGGGCTGCCGTTTCGGGAGGCGGGCGCGGGCGGGATGGTGCCCGGCGGCGCCGGCGGGCTCAGGCGTGGGTCGCCTCGCTCCGGACGACCGGGGCGGGGGTCCAGCGGATGCGGGTGCTGCACAGCGAGACGGCGACGGCGGAGGCGGCCACGGCGCCCATCCCCCACGCCAGGTTGCTCGCGCCCGCGATGAAGCCGATGAGCGGCGGACCGGCCAGCAGCCCGGTGGTGCCCATCGCGGCGACCAGCGTCAGCGCGTCCGAGCCCTGCCGGGCCGCGGCGGCGTAGACGCAGGGGGTCACGGCCGCGATGCCCAGGCCCATGCAGGCGAAGCCCGCGAGAGCCGGTGCGACGCCGCCGCTGACCAGGGCAGCGGCGAGGCCGCCACCGGCCACGGCGCTGCCCAGCAGGACGACCCGTCCGTCGCCCCAGCGGCCCCGCCAGCCGTCGGCGAAGAGGCGGGCGACGACCATCATCCCCGACACCACGGCGATGCCGAGCGGCGCCAGTCGTGCCGACGCCTCGGCGACGTCCTCCAGGTAGAGGGCCGACCAGTCGTTCATGGCGCCTTCGGCGACCGTGCCGAAGACCATGGCGCAGCACATCCACAGGGTCAGCCGCGAGGGGACGGTCCAGCGGCGGCGGTCCGGCTTCGCCTCGGCGGAGGTCCCCGGGGCGGCCCGGTCGGCCTGCTCGGCCTGCTCGGACGGGGTGTTCTCGTCGAGCAGGCCCGTCCGGGCGCAGACGCCCAGGGCCGCGAGGAGGGCGGCGGCCACGCCGAAGTGCGCCGCGACCGATCCGGTGGCGGCGGTCATGGCGGAGGCGAGCAGGGCCGCGAGCAGTGACCCGGCGCTGAAGGTGGCGTGCAGCTTCGCCATCGTGTTGCGCGCGTGCCGTGTCTCCAGGGCCGCGCCCTGCGCGTTCATGGCCACGTTCAGGCAGCCCACGAGGACGCCGTCGGCGCACATCACCAGCAGGGCCGCCGGGTAGCCGGGGGCCGCCGCCAGGGCGAGCAGCAGCAGGGCCAGACCGAGCTGGGAGAGCAGGGCGAGGCGCCGGGAACCCAGGTGGCGCATCAGCCACGCCACCGCGGGGAAGGACACCGCGGCGCCGATCCCCGCGGCCATCAGGAGCACCCCCACCTCGGCCGCGCTCAGGTCCAGGTCGGCCTTGATGGCGGGGATTCGCGCGGCCCAGGTGGCGTACTGGAAGCCGAGGGACAGGAACAGCGCGGCGATCGCCAACTGGCCGCGCCGGAAGGGGTCGTGGAGGCGGGACACGCGCATCAGCTCACTTCGCGCAGGGTGGCGGGCGGGGAGGTGGACGGGCGGGCCGGCACCGGTTTGGACATGTACACGGCGTCACCGCCGTACTCGCCGACGGGTACGACCCCCGGCTCGGCCACGAAGCCGCGCGCCGACCAGAACCGCTCGGTGCCGCCCACGGCGACCAGGGAGATCCGCTCGTCCCCACGTGCCCGGGCGGTGCCGGTGAGGTGGCGCAGGAGGTGCCGGGCCAGCCCTTGGCGGCGCAGACCCGGGGCCACGACGATGTCGTGCAGGTGCAGGTTGCCGGGTGGATGGGCGGCCCAGGTCACCTCCGTGCGCGCCAGGTCCGGGTAGCGGCGCGGTGGACAGGGCAGCGCGAGCACGTAGCCGGCCGTGCGGGCGCCGGCGTCCACGACGAAGCAGGTGTCCGGCGACGCCGCCGCCCTGGACTGCAGCGCGGCCCGGCCCTCGGACAGGCCGAGGCCGGTGTAGGCCTCCCTCTCCAGCGCCACCACGGCGTCCCAGTCCCGGTCGGCGAGGGGGCGTACGCGCACGGTCTCATCCATCGGCGCCGGGCCCGTCCGGGCGGCCCGCCCAGGCGTACGGGAGCGGGGTGAAGCCGTTGAAGCCCAGGGTCGTGTAGCTGGTCGCGTACGCGCCGCAGGACAGGACCCAGACCGGGTCGCCCGAGGCCAGCGCCGCGGGCACCGGGACCAGTCCCTCCTCGTGGGAGTAGGCGTCGTCGCTGTCGCAGGTGGGTCCGGCGATGACCGCCGGGACCCGGGGGCCGTCGGTGTGCCCGGGGAAGAACAGGCGGTACTGCAGGGCGTCCATCTCGTACAGGCCGTTGAACTTGCCGCAGCTCAGGTACAGCCAGTGCTGCCGCTCGCCGCCGGCCGTCCGGCGCTCGGTGAGGCGGGCGACGTGGGCGCGGATCGCGCCGTGGTCGGCGACGAGGTGCCGTCCTGGTTCGACGACGAACTCCAGTGGGCCGCCGTGGACACGGCGCAGCTCGTCCATGCCCTCCCGGATCACCGCGAAGATCTTGTCCAGCGGTGGGTCGAGGGGGGCGCCGCGGCGGTCGCGGTAGCCGAGCGCGGGCAGTCCGCCGCCGAGGTTGACGTGGTCGACGCGGATGCCGCGGCGGCCGAGTTCGCGCAGGACGTCGCCCAGGTCCTCCACGGCGCCGTGCCACGCCTCGCCCGTCATCTGCTGGGAGCCGACGTGCACCGACAGGCCCGCCGGCACCAGCCCGGCGTCCCGGGCCGCCGCCATCACGCGGACGGCGTCGCCGGGCGGGCAGCCGAACTTGTCGCTCAGCCCCCACACCGCGCCCGCCCCGCCGGTCGCCACCCGGCAGAACACGCGGGAACCGGGGGCGTGGACGGCGAGGGCGGCCACGTCCTGGACGCTGTCGGTGGCGAAGGTGCGGACGCCGAGCCGGTACGCCTCGGCGATGTTCCGGTCGGACTTGACGGTGTTGCCGTAGTGCACGCGCCCGGCCGGCACCCCGGCCCGCAGCGCCTGCTCCACCTCACCGGGGCTCGCCGCGTCGGCTCCGGCGCCCCGGCGTGCCAGGACCGCGAGGACCTCGTCGACCGGACAGGCCTTCATCGCGAACCGCACCCGCGCGCCGGGCAGTTCGCGGCGCAGCGAGTCGTGGCGCCGTTCGATGCCCGCCAGGTCGTACACGAGCCGGTCCTCGGTGGCGGCGGCGAGGGCGGCGGCCAGGGCCTCGGTGAGGCCCGCGCCCGTCGTCGCGCTCATCGCGGCTGCCCCGCCGACGGGGCGAGGGGCGTGGCCTTGGCGGCGGCCACCATCGCCTCCCACGCCTCCGTCAGCAGCGCGAAGTCCGCCATGTCGTCGCGCGCCTCGTCGAGAAGGCGCGCGCGGCGGCCGGCCAGGAGGCCGGCGAAGTCGGCGTACCGGCCGCCGAGCCGGCGGTAGGCGGTGTCGAGCGCGTCGAGCCGGCGGACGTTCTCCGCGGTGTCGAGGCCGGTGCTCTCGCGGGCCAGGGCGGCCACGGCGGAGGGGCGGGCCCGGCCGTGCCCGTCCAGCAGTGCGTCGCCCGCTTCGGCCATGCGGTCGTAGACGAAGTGGAAGTAGAGCATCGACAGCAGGAACTTGGCGAAGCGGGTCTGGTAGGCGAGGAAGCCCGGGTCGGTCCTGCGTTCGCCGGTGTGGTAGTTGACGATGTTCCGGTTGTGCAGCACGCCCGGCAGCCGGGCGTCGTGCACCAGGTGGATCAGGAAGTAGTCGCTGCCGATGGTGTCCCGGGCGGGCGGCAGCGGCACCCGTTCGCTGACCGTGTCGCCGTGGAAGGCGATGTTGCACATGTCCACGCGCATCGGGTCGACCACCGTCAGCAGCGCGTGGTCGGCCGTGAAGGGTTCGGTGCCCGCGCCGAGGAAGGACTCCTCGACGAGCTCGCGTTTCCGTTCGGCGGACCAGTGCCCGGGCGCCCAGAGGGACACGACGTCGCGGTAGACACCGGGGTCGGCGTCCCGTATCCGCGCGATGTCCACGGAGGGTTCGCCCACGAAGGAACCGCCCACCAGGGCGACCCGCCGTTCGAGGAGGGCCTCGGGCAGGGTCGACTCGGTGACGCCGGGCACGGCGTCGGCGGCGCGTGCGCCGAGGGAGAGCAGCTCGTGGTGGACGGGGAAGACCGTACGGCCGTCCACGTTCTGGTAGCGGCTGTCGGAGTCCCTGCGGTGGACGGAATCGCAGCCGAGCGCGGCCGCGATCAGGAAGGCGCGGTTGGTGCAGGCACCGTAGGACAGGCCGTCGGGCAGCATCAGGTCGAGCAGCAGCTCGGGCTTGGCGCTGCCGGAGCGTGTCGTCACCCGGGTCAGGAAGTCGCGCTGGGCGGCCTCGTCGAGGTGGTGTGCCGTGACCCGGGGGTGAGCGGGCAGGTGCCGCAGCGCGTCGGCGTGGGCGGCGTGGTCCGGGGGCGCGCAGGAGTCGAGGACCAGCAGGTGGACATCGATGTCGAAGTGGTCGGCGGCGTAGGCGGCTTCCTCGCCGAGGGCCGTGACGGTGTCCGGGCAGGGCCGGTTGGTGGGGAGGGTCAGACAGATGCTGCGCATGCGGCGTCCCCGGTGGCCTCGTCGGTCGCCTCGCCCTTGTCCGTACCGGTGCCGGTGCCGACGGCCCCGTGCCAGGGCTCGAGGCCCAGCAGCCTGGCGCCCAGTTCGGTCAGTTCGGCGGGGCCGTAGCGTTCGGACTCGTGCCGGTGGGCGTCCCCGAGGAGGGTGACGTTCCAGTCGGGGGTGGCGAGGGTGCGCCAGGAGTCGACGCGGGAGTCGCGCAGGGCGCGGTGGGTCTCCAGCGCGGGCATCATGGAGAGGTACTGGACCGCGCGCACGCCCTCGCCGGAGACGTTGGGCGCCACGCCGTGGGCCAGCAGTCCGTTCCAGATGAGCAGGTCGCCGGCCTCCAGGTCGGGCCGTACGACGGGCATGTCCTCACGGTCGATCGCGGGCCTGATGGGGTCGCGGTCGTCGGGCTGGAGCGCCTTCCAGCGGTCGAAGCGGCGGAACAGCTCGGGGCAGCACTGGAATCCGCCGTGGTCGGGCTTGGTGTCGTTGAGGGCGATGATGCCCTGCACGCGCTGCGGCAGGACGCCGAGGGTGGTGTCGACGTCCCAGTGCAGCTCTATGTCGAAGCCGCGGTCCGGCTTGTCGATGAGGGCGCGGTCGCGGTTGCCGGTGTTGGGCGGGTTGAGGTTGAGCCGGTCCAGGGTGACCCACAGCTCCTCGCAGTCCCACACGTCGACGAAGGCGTCGTAGACGCGCCGCGTCTGGCGGCTGTCCCAGATGAGCTGGTGGTGGTACGCCTCGACGAAGCCGTAGACGTGCAGTTCCCGGTCGAGGTCGGAGCGGTACTCGCGGTCCTGGTACCAGGTGTCGGGGCGCTCGGGGTCGAGGCCCTGGAACTCCCAGGCGAAGTCGAGCAGTCGGCGCGCGGAGTCGGCCGGTATCGCCTCCTTCACGACGACGTGGCCGTACGTCTGCCAGTGGGCGAAGTCCTCCTCGGACAGCACCCGCAGCGGACGTGTCTTGTCGAGGTCGCGCAGCTGGGTGCGGGCCAGGTAGGTGTCGGCGTCCGCGCTGAAGTAGGGCACGTCGGACGGGGCTCGGTGGAGGTAGGAATCGGGCGTCGCCATGTGGTGCTCCAGATCCTCGCCGTCGCCTTGTGCGGGCAACGGCGGTGTGTACGACGGAGGTCGTTCCGTCGCACATGAGGTCGGTGGTGACAGCGGGGGCCCGCTCGCGTCACGGGGCGGGAGCGGGGCGACGGGGGCGGCTCGGACGGACGGGGCACTCCCCCGCCCAGGGCCGCCCCCTTCGGGGGTCGCCCCGGTCCGCGCCCTCGTCCGGAAGGGTCGTCTCGTCCGGGGTGGTCGTCACGGAAGTCGTCGTACGGAAGTCGTCGCCACGACAGCGGTCTTCGCAGCCCGGCCGCGGCAGGTGTCCGGCGCGGAAACTGGTGTCGCATGCGTCCCTCGCCGAACTTGCGCCTCACAATGGACTAGACCAGGGGAGGGTGTCAACACCCCCTCCGACGAGGTCAGTTGTTACTTCCGAGTTCGACGACCCCACCCTTGACACGCCTGGTTAACCTGAACGCGCACCACCTTGGTCTATACCAAGAAACCATCCGAAAGGCGCGGCCGATGTCCTCCAGCAAGCACAGCAGCGAGTTGCGCCGGCTCGCGCTCTCCGTCCTGCAGCCGGGCTTCGTGGGCACCGAGGCGCCCGACTGGATCCTGCGCGACATCGACGACGGACTGGCCTCCGTCGTCCTCTTCTCCCGCAACATCGTCTCCACCGAGCAGGTCGCCCGGCTGACCGCGCGACTGCGGGCGGCCAGTCCCGACTTGATCGTCGCGATCGACGAGGAGGCGGGCGACGTCACCCGCATCGAGTCCGCCACCGGGTCGTCCCGGCCGGGCAACCTCGCGCTCGGCACCGTCGACGACCCGGAGCTGACCGAGGCCGTCGCCGCCGACCTCGGCCGGCAGCTGCGCAGGGCCGGGGTCAGCCTCGACTACGCGCCGAGCGCGGACGTCAACTCCAACCCGGACAACCCGATCATCGGCGTACGCTCCTTCGGCTCGGACCCCGGCGTGGTATCCCGGCACACCACCGCGTGGATCCGCGGCCTCCAGTCCTCCGGCGTCGCCGCCTGCGCCAAGCACTTCCCCGGCCACGGTGACGTCGCCGTCGACTCCCACCACGACCTGCCCGCGTACCCGGCCGGGCGGGAGGAGATCGCCGCCCAGGCACTGCCCCCCTTCCGGGCCGCCGTCGCGGCGGGTGTGCGCGCGGTCATGAGCGGACATCTCCTGGTACCGGCCTACGACCCCGACCTCCCGGCCACCCTGAGCCGGCGCATCCTGCACGATCTGCTCCGCGGCGAACTGGGTTTCGACGGGCTGATCGTCAGCGACGCCATCGAGATGGGCGCCGTCACCCGCCGGTACGGCATCGACGGTGCCGCGGTGCGGGCGGTGGCCGCCGGAGTGGACGCCGTCTGCGTGGGCGGCGAGAGCGCCGAGGAGGCCACCGTCGCCCTGCTGGCCAAGGCGCTGGTCGCCGCGGTGGAGGCCGGGGAGCTGCCGCGGGAGCGGCTGGCCGAGGCGGCGGGCCGGGTACGGGAGTTCGCCCACTGGTCGGGCGGGCTGCGGGCGGCCGGAGGCGCCGGGGAGGCGGCCGGAGGCGCCGGGGAGGCGGCCGGGGACGGCATCGGCCGCGTCGCCGCGCGCCGCGCCGTCCGGCTCACCGGCGCCGCGCGGACCGCCCTGCCGCTGACCGCCGCGCCGCACGTGGTCGAGCTGGCTCCGGTGGCCAACATGGCCGTCGGCAAGGAGACCCCGTGGGGCGTGGCAGGCCCGCTGCGGGAGCGGCTGCCCGGCACCACCTTCGTGCGGGTGCGCGGTCGGGAACTGGAGGAGGGGACGGTGGCCCTGGAGAGCTGCGCCCTCGAACCGGCCGCGGGACGCCCGCTGGTGATCGTCGCCCGCGACGCGGCCCGGCACGCCTGGATGAGCCGCGCAGTGACCGGCCTGACCGCCGCCCGCCCGGACGCGATCGTGGTGGAGATGGGCCTGCCGGGCGCCACCGTCGCCGCGGCCCAGATCTTCACCCACGGCGCGAGCGCGGCCTCCGGAGCGGCGGCGGCCGAGATCCTGGCCGGCACGGACTGACACCCGGACGGCGCGGCGCGCGGTTCCCCGAAGCCTGTTGAAGTACCGGTCGTTGCGGCTTAGAGTTCAATGGTCCAGACCAAAGGGCGAGCAGGGCGGCCGCATCCGTGTGTGCCGTCGGCTTCGCCGTGCACGGGGGACGGGGGAATTGATCGTGAGGGCGCAGGACTTACGCGTCGGCGCGACAGGACGGGTGATCGTCCTGGATTTCGACGGCGTACTGCTCGACACGGAACGCACGGGCATCGAGGTCTGGCGCGGTCTGCTGCGCGACAGCTCGCTGGAGCCGCTCGGCACACTGAGCGTACGTCCCGACGGCACGCTCGACCGGGACACCCTGCGCCGCGGCCTGACCGGCGCACTCGGCCGCCGGCGCACCCGGGTCCTGTGGTCCGAGTTCGAACGGCGCAACCGCGCCCGGGCCGATCTCCTCGACGCCCGGGCCGGGGTACGCCCCTTCCTCGCCCACTGCCGGGAGCGGGGGCACCGCCTCGCCATCGCCTCCGGCAACTGCCGGGACTGGGTGGAGGGCCACCTCGGGAGGCTGGGCATCCGGTCCGCCTTCCACTCCGTGCACTGCGCGGGCCCCGGGGTGCGGACCAAGCCCGCGCCCGACACCTACCTGGGCGCGCTGCGCGCCTGCGCCCCCGCGGGACCGGCCGCCGGACTCCTCGCCGTCGAGGACTCCTACGCCGGTCTGGCCGCCGCCGACGCCGCGGGCCTGCCCGCCGTCTGGCTCACCGACGCACCCCGCTCGGCCGTCCCGCCGGGCCCCGTCGCACGGCGCGTGCGCGCCCTGGACGAACTCATCGGCTCCCTGTGACCCGTCCGCACCCGCACAGCCGGCCCATCCGCCGAGTACCGAACCGCACCGCCGTCCTCGGCCGGTGACCGCGACCGGGCCGTTCCAGGCCCCGTGACGCCGTCGCCGCCGTCGAACCGCGCTCTCATCCCACCCAGGAGACTGCGATTTCCGTGCTGCTCGCCTCACCCATGCGCGAACTGGACCTCCTCGTGGCCGGTTCCGACCCTCTCGACGCCGCACGTGACGCGCCGCGGCTGCCCGCCCTCAACAGAGCCGGGGACGTCGCCGGTCTCGACCGCCTCGCCCGCACCTGGAACGGCCGGGTCGCGGCGCACGTGCACGACACCGTCACCGCCGGCGCCGCCCTGCGCGACCTCGGCTTCGCCCTCGCCTCGCTGGAACGCCACGGAGTCGACTTCCGCAGCGTGCCGGGTGCGGAGGAGAACCTGCTGCGGCTGGGCGCCCGCACCGAGGAGGTGCCGCGCGACAGCGTCTACACCTACGCCCTGCGCAACCCCGTGAACGCCGTGCGCTCCTTCACCGAACTGCCCGAGGAGGCCCTGTTCATCAGGGAGGTGCGCACCGCGGGAGTCGCCCTGCGTCCCGCCGTCGACGCGCTGCTCGACGCCCTCACGTTGGCCGCGGACGACCCCGTGCTGGCGGAACTGCTGGCCGAGGCCACCCGGGGGTTCACCGTCTTCGCCCAGTCACTGCTGGCCGTGAAGCGCGCCATCACCCCGGAGACGTTCTCGGGTGAACTGCGCCCCTACTTCCCGCCCATGACCGTCGGCGGGCAGGTGCTCTACGCGCCGGGCGGCGCCCAGATGACCCCGCTGCTCGTCGATGTCCTGCTGATCCGGCCGGAGCCCGGCGACCCCGGGGAGGAGTGGTACGAGCGGTACCTGCGCGAGAACCTGCCCTACCTGCCCGCCGCCTACCGCGCGGCGAGCGACCGGGCCCGCCGCCACCGCCCCCTGCTCCCCCGGCTGGTGGACGAGGCCGGGCGCTCCCCCACTCGTCCCACGACCGGACGCACGCTCGCCGGACTGCGCTCGCTGATGCGGGAACTGCTCCGCTTCCGCCTGCCCCACCTGCAACTCGCCAAGGCCAACATGAACATCCGTCCGGACGGCTCCCTCGGCAGCGGCGGCTACACCACCGGCTCACTCGACCACCTGGCGGAGCTGACCCTCGCCCGGCACCGGCTCCTGTCCGGCGCCCCCGCCGGCGCGACCACGGAGAAGTGACCCCATGGCCCCCACCCCACCCGCGCCCCCCGTGTTCGCGCCCTTCGCCCCCGGCACCGTGCACCACCCCCTCGCCGAATCCCCGGGCCCGGTACGCCCGGCCGCCGAGGAGGTGCGCGTGCGCTACCCCACCCGGCTGAACGCCATGGCCCTGCAACCCGGGGCGATCGCGGGCGACAACGACCTGATCTACGACGCCGGCGAGGTCGTCTTCTCCGTCGCCCGCCATCACCGCGTCCACGTGCGCCGCCGGGAACCGGGGGCCGGGCTGGTCCTGGACCCCGGCGTGCGCAGGCCCGAACTGGTCGAGCACGCGGCCCTGATCATGTGCGCGGCCCTCGGCACGGTCCCCGACCTGGCGATCGGCGTCGACAGCGACCCACTGCCCGTGCACGCCGGCTTCGGCTCCAGCAGCAGTCTCATCGCGGCCGTCGCCGCCGCCGTCAACCATTTGTACGGCTGCCCGGTGGACCGCGCCGACCTGCTGCCGTACCTCACCGCCAACCACGGTGAGGAGCACGGCAGCCGGCCCGGTCTGCTCACCCCCGTGCAGTGCATCGGCGGCTCGGCCGCCTCCGGTCTCTACCCGGGCGGGGTGCAGGTCGTCGCCGGACGGAGCACCGTCGTGCTGTCCGCGCCCGTGCCCGACCACCTGTCCCTGGTCATCGGGGTGCCGCGGGCCCTGGAGGAACGCCCCACCGACGAACTGATGGCCGCAGAGGTCGCCCGCTTCGACCGGTTCCGGGCCACCGGCGAACGCTGGTCGCCCACCATCGGTTCCGGATGCTGCACGAGGCCATGCCGGCCGCTCTGCGCGGCGACCTGGGCCCGCTCGGCTCCCTGGTCTTCGACTACCGGTTCCGGATGGGCAGCATCGAGAACTGCTCCTTCTCGCACCCCGGTCTGACCGAACTGGCCGGGGAGGTGGAGTCCCTGTGGCACGAGAAGGCGGCGACGGTGCTCGCCCTGTCCTCCGTCGGCCCGGCCTTCTTCGCCCTCACCGACGACCCGGGCCGATGCGCCGGCCGCTTCGAGGAGCTGGACATGGACGTCGTGCACACCCGAGCGCACAACGGCACCTACGAGGAGACGGGATCAGTCCGATGACCGACGCGACCACGGCCGCCGTCCGCGCCGCCACCTACTGGAACGCCCCGGACACCGTCGCGGAGTTCCGCGCCCTCGGCGTCCGGCCCTACCTCACCGAGCTGCTCGGCCGCCTCCCGGCCGACGGCCCGGCCCTCGACCTCGGCTGCGGCGGCGGCCGCAACACCGTGGCCCTGCTGGAACGGGGATTCGACGTCCTCGCCGTGGACCTGCACGTCGGCATGGTCGACGCGACCCGGGCCCGGACCGCCGGGTACCCGTCCGGGCGGGTCACCGTCCGGCAGGGCGCCGCCCACGCGATCCCGGCCGACGACGGCGCCTTCGCCCTGGTGGTCTGCTACGGCGTCCTGCACAACGCCGTCGACCGGACCCAGTGGGAGACGGCGGTCCGCGAGATCCGCCGGGTGCTGCGGCCGGGCGGCCGGCTGGCGCTCAACACCTTCACCTCCGAGACCCTGGACCCGCGGCTGCGGCCGGGCACCGGCGACGGCCGGTACCTGCTGCCCGACGACGTGCCCATGACCCTGCTGCCCGACGCCGGGGTCCTCGACGCGTTCGCCGCGGCCGGGCTGCACGCGGAGGGCGGAACGCACAGCTACGTCCGCGACCTCGACGTCGGCCCGCGCGCGGTCCTGCGATGCGTGCTGCGCCGGGAGGGGGACTGACGTGGCCGACCTGGAGGACGGTTCGACCGAGACCGACACCTTTCCGGACACCCCGCTGTCCGCCACCGAACTGGCGCGGGTGCTGGACGCACGCCTCGCCGAGGTGCCCGGCTGGCAAGCCCCCGACGACCCGGTGCGGCTGGGGTTCGCCATGACGGCACCGCACGCCCTGGCGCTCGACGCGTTCGGGCGCTTCGCCGAACGCAACCCCAACAACGTGGGCGTCCACACCCGCTTCGGCGACGGCGTCCGCGGCACCCGGCGGCTGGAGCGGGAGGCGGTCCTCGCGCTCGCCGGGCTGCTGCACGCCGACGCCGCGGACGGCTACCTCACCGGCGGCGCCAACGAGGGCACCCTCGCCGGTCTGCGCGTCGGCCGCAACGCCCTGCGCGCGGCGGGCGCCGGGCGGGTCGTCGTCCTCGCGTCGGCGCTCACCCACCACTCCGTGGCCAAGGCGGCCGAGATCCTCGACCTGGAGCTGCGGCTGTGCCCGGCAGGCCCCTCCTGGCTGCTGGACGCCGAGGCCGTGGACGCCGCGCTGGACGCCCTCGCGGCGGAGACCGGCGCGGACGCCCGCACCGGTGTGGTCGTCGTGTCCACCGCCGGCTACTACAACACCGGCCTGGTCGACCCGGTGGACGCCATCGCGGGCGTACTGGCCCGGCGGGCCGCGGACGGCGGGAACCTGAGCGTCTTCCACCACGTCGACGCGGCGCACGGCGGCATGATCCTGCCGTTCACCGCGCCCGAGGTGCCCTTCGACTTCCGCAACCCGTACGTCCACTCGATCGTGCTCGACCCGCACAAGTCCGGGCTGATGCCGTACAGCTGCGGGGTCTTCCTGTGCCGCAAGGGCCTGCTGGGGCACGGTGCGGTGGCGGCCCCGATGTCCGGCTTCGTCGACGAGACGATCAGCGGCTCGCGCTCCGGCGCGATGGCCGCGGCGCTGTGGTCGCTGGTCTTCGGGCTGGCCGCGGACGGCTACCGGGAGGTGTTCCGCGACTGTCTGCGGGTGCGGGACCGGCTGGCCGAAGCGATCCGCGCCGCCGACCCGGACGCGTTGGTGCTGCCCTCTCCCGGCAACACCGTGGTCGTCGCCGGCTTCTCCCACGAGGACGGCAGGCTCCCCGCGGAACTGGCCGAGCGGTACCGCCTGGTGGGCAACACGCTGCCGTGGACGGCCCCGGACGGCTCGCCCGGCGACCGGCTGTTCCACCACTTCTACGCCATGCCGCACCTGACCCCGGCCCATGTGGACGGCTTCGCCGCCGCGCTCGCCGGCTCGCTCGCCGGTGCCTCGCGCGGCCCCCGGCGGGACGCCCCGGCCGCCCCCGCCGCCGAACTGCGGGACCTGCGGCGCAGCAGCGTCTGCCTGCGGCACCTGGTGGTCCATCCGCCGGGCCGCCGCGACCCGGACGACCACCCCCACGCCTACTCCTTCCACACCTTCCAGGACCGGGCCGGGCTCGGCGAGCAGCTGGCCGCCCGCCCGTGGACCGGCGACGACGGAAGCCGTACGGGTCTGTACGTGTACGCACCGGATCCGGAGGCGCCGTTCGCGAACGAGCTGTTCGGCGTGACCGACCCCGAGCGGTACTCGCTTGAGGTGCTCGACCGCAACCAGCAGAAGCTCTCGCTGGTCGGCGCGGCGCACTTCGCCGTCTTCGGACCGGAGCCCCGTACGCAGGACCGGCCCGTCGTCCTCGCCAACTTCCACGCGGACGGCACCTTCCGGTCCGTCGAGTACAAGTACGGCGACCGGCGGTACAACGACGAGGTCCAGGTCTTCGCCGACCGTCTCGTGGTGAAGATCGGCAAGGACGCGCGCAGTGTGCGCCGCGACGGGGACGACTACTCCTTCTCCCTGGACACCTCGCTGGAGTTGAGGGTGCGGCTGACGGACGACGACGCCGTCCCCCGGATCACCCGCGTGGCCCGCCACGCCGACCCCGCGCTGCCGCGCCGCCGCCATCTGCTGCGCGGGCAGTACCGCCGGTTCCCCAACCGGTTCTTCGACACGGTCGTCGACATGACGGCAGGCCGGCGGTACGAGGCGCGGTGGCCGGCCGCGGAATCGGTCCCGTCCGGCTCCGAGGGGCCGTTGCTGGCCCGGTCGGCCCTGCTGGACCTCGTGCGCGTGACGACGTCCGTCACCGGCGGCGCCCTCTGCGTGGAACTCACGGCGGTCGGCGGACCGGGCACCGCCGCCTTCACGGTGCCGCTCGGCCTGGGAGCGCGGCTGCCCGGCCTGCTGCCGGGCATCCCGGTGGGCGAACCGGAGACGCTCACCCCGGCCGAGGTGGTGGAGTGGGCCGCGCGCCTGCACCCGCGGCTCGGCCCGATGCGGGAGGCCGCGCTCGCCCGGGAGGGCCGCCGGCGGCTGTCCGTGCCGGACGGCGTGACCGGCCGGACGGAGCGGGCATGACCGTGACCGCTCTCGCCGTGCTCTGGGGCGTGCTGCTGTGGGGTGTGCTGCTGAGCGTCCGCGCGGCCGTCACCGGACGCCTCCTGGACCGGCGGCGGCTGGCCGCGGTGCCGCCGGACGCCGCGCCGCACGTCGTACTGCTGGTGCCGGCCCTGCGCGAGCAGGAGCTGCTGGGCGAGGTGGTGCGGGCGGCGGCGGGACTCCCGTATCCGCCGGGCCTGTTGCACGTGGTCGTCGTCACCACGCAACGCGAGGAGCGGGAGCGGCAGGCGGTGGTGGACCGGCTGCCCGCCCTCGCGGCGGCCCTGGTCGCGAGCGGAGCGCGGGACGCGGCCGCCCGGCTGGGCGGGGTGGTGCCCTCCGGTCTGGCGGCCGAGACGGCGCGCCGCACCCGTGCCTCCGCCGACCCGGCGGGCACCCTGCGGGCCGCACTCGACGCCGTCCCCACCACCCGCGAGGTAGCCGCGGCGCTGCTGCCCGAGCTGGCGGCGGCCCACCCCGGAGTGGGCCTGCACCACCTGCACTACACGGACGAGGGCGCCAAGAGCAGCCAGCTCGTGCACGCGGTGGAACGGCTGCCGGAACTGCTGCCGCCGGACGCCGCACCCTCGTTCACCTACGTCGGGCTGTACGACGCCGACTCGCAGCCCGACCTGGACACCCTGACGCACCTGGCCGCCGCCGTCTCCCGGGGCGGCGGCCCCGCGCCCGACCTGGTCCAGCAGCTTCCGCTCCAGCTGCGCCGCCCGCACGCGGCCCGGCCCGGCGGCGCGGACGTCCTGCTGCGGGCCCACGCCCTGGCCGACCTGCGCCGCCGGGCCGGCGTCGAGGCGCACCGCATCCTGGCCCGGCGCCGCATCCGGGCCGCGCGGCTGCCGGCGGGCGTGACGGCCGTGGCCGAACCGGTGGTGTACGGGGTCGGCGCCGGCCTGTTCGTCCGGCACGACACCCTGGTGTCCATCGGCATGTACGAGGAGCCCGTCGACGACCTGCTCGTCGGCTACAAACTCTCCTCCGCGGGCGCGGTGATGGAGGTGCTGCCCGTGTTCAACCTGGTCGACCGGTACTCCGGCACGGCGGCGCTCGGCAAGGCGTACGCGCTGGTGGCGCACGGCTCGCTCGCCGGGTGCCGACGGCTGCTGACCGATCCGGTACTGCGCGCGTTCCGGCTCCGCAACGCCGTGGTGCTGGTCAAGGAGGGTCTGGACACCCTGTGGTGGTTCGCCGGTCCGGCGGTCGTACTGGCCGCGGCGGGCACCCTGGTCGTGCGCGGCGCCCACGGACCGCTGCTGGCCTGGGCCCTCGCGGCGTGCGCCTACACGCTGCTGCACGCCCGGTGGTGCGTGCGGCGGGCCGGGCACTGGCTGGCCGCACACCGCGGCGCCGACGCCCGCGCCGAACCCCCCGACGGCTCCGCGCCCCTTCTGCTGGGCCTGGCGTTCCTGCTCCAGCCGCTCCTGCACTGGGCGGGCCCCATCCGGCACCTGGCCCGCCTGCTGCGCGGCGGGCCGCTGGTGCTCGGCAAGACGGAGCGGTGACCACCACGTCCCGACCCGGCCACCACCCCGACCACGCCCGCACCACCGACCCTTCCGCCCTCGCCCCCCCACCGCCTGCACTTCCGCCCCCGCCCCCCGGACCCCTCGCCCCCGAGGCCCCGCGAGAAAGACCCGAGGATGACACCGCACCGTTCCGACCTCCGTCTGTCCACCGTGATCATGGCCCATCCCCGGCGGCGGGCCGCTGCCGAGGCCCTGGGGCGGGCGCATCCCGCCCTCGCCGCGCGGGTCGTCACCGACCCGGAGCCGCAGGGACCGCCGTCGGCGCTGCGCACCGCACGCCTGGCCTGGCGGTCGGTGTCGGCCGACGCCACGCACCACCTGGTGCTCCAGGACGACGCCGTGCTCGGCCCGCACTTCGCCGGCACCGTCGCCGCGCTGGCCGCCGCCCGTCCGCGGGACTCCGTCAGCCTGTTCACCGAGTGGGGTTCGCGCACCGCCAACGCGGTCCGTGCCGCGGCCCTGCTCGGCCACGCGTGGGCGCCCGTGGTGGACGACTACCTCCCGTCCGTCGCGCTGGTGCTGCCCGCTGAACTGGCCCGGGGCTTCGAGGAGTACGCCGCCGCCAAGGCCGCGCCCGACGCGACCGACGACGTCACCCTGCTCGACTACCTGCGCGACGTCGACCGGGTCGTTCCGGTGGCCGGCCCGGTCGACCACGCCAACCCGCCGAGCCTGGTCGGCAACGACGTGATGGGGCCGCGCAGCGCCGCCTGCCTCGCTTCCGGCGGCGACCCCGGTGGTTCCGTGCTGCCCGCGATGCGCGCCGTGCCGTACTTCTGCTGGTGGGAGCAGCTGGCCGTGGTCTACCTGCGGGACCCGGCGAGCCCGGACGGCTGGCGCCGGGTGCCGGCCGAGGAGGCGCTGCTGGCGCGGGGCATCGGACGGGAGCGCGTCGTGGCGTCGCTGCGCACGGCGCTGGAGACCGTCCCGCACCGGGAGCTGATCCACGACCGGGTCAGCGACGTACTACTCGCCGAGGTGTGGACCACCGCCTACGCCCTGGGCGTGGTGACCCGGGACCTCGGCGGCCTCCCCGACCTCGGGCGGCCGGCGGCCCGGGAGGCGCTGGCCACGCTGGCGCCGGGGGCGCTGCGCCGGGTCGTCCCGGTGCGGTGGCTGGCCGCGGTGGGCGAGCTGCTGTACCCGCTGGTGGCGGCGGCCGTGCTGCGGGGGGCGGCGGACGCGGAGGCGCGGGGGAGCGGCTCGTGAGCGGTCCTGGGCACGTGGCACCGGTCATCGACGTGGACGGTGTCACCAAGACCTTCCGCACCTGGGACCGGGCCGACGCCTGGAGCATCCGCCGGCCGTGGCGACGCCGGCGGGCCGGACGCGCGGTCGCCCTCAGCGAGGTGGCTCTGCGCATCGGACGGGGCGAGTTCGTCGGACTGCTGGGACAGAACGGCGCCGGAAAGTCCACCCTGATCAAGCTGATGACGGGCCTGCTGCTCCCGGAGTCGGGCACCGTCCGGGTGTGCGGTCTCGATCCGTACGCCGACCGGGAGGCCAACGCCCGGAACATGGGCGTCACCTTCGGGCAGCGCACCCAGCTGTGGTGGGACCTGCCCGCCCGGGACTCGTTCTCCATCCTGCGCGACATCCACGGGCTGCCGGACGACGCCTGGCGCGGTGCGCTGGCCGAACTCGACGACGTCCTCTCGCTGTCGGATTTCTGGGACACCCCGGTGCGGTTCCTGTCGCTCGGTCAGCGGGTGCGGTGCGATCTGGCCGCCGCGCTGCTGCACCGGCCGCGGGTGCTCTTCCTGGACGAGCCCACCATCGGCCTGGACGTGCTGGTGAAGGACCAGGTGCGGGAGCTGCTGTCGCGGCTGGCCGCCACCGGGGACCACTGCGTGGTACTGACGACGCACGACATGGCGGAGGTGGAGGCGCTGTGCCGCCGCATCGTCGTCATCGACCGCGGCCGGGTCGTCCACGACGGCCCCCGCGACCGGCTGTCGGTCGCCGGGACGGAGTCCGCGTTCCTGGTCGAGTTCGAGACGCCGCCTCCGCCGCTCGACCTGCTGACCGCCGAGGTCGTCTCCGCTCAGGGGCCGAGTGTGCGGGTCAGGCCGCTGCCGGGCGCGGACCGGGCGCGGGTGACCGCGGAACTCCTCGCCGTCCATCCGGTCCGCTCGGTCCGGTACGAGGGGGCGACGGCGGAGGACGTCCTGCGGGCTCTGCACGAGGGCGCGCGACAGCAGCGGGCCGCGGCACCGGGGGCGGGCGGATGAGCGTCCTCGACCGGTCCGGCCCGGCGGCGCGGACGCCTTCGCGCGCCCACCGGCTCGTCTCGCTGGTCCCGCGCACCGAGTGGGCCTACCGCCCGCGCCTGGCCGCGACCGCCTTCGTGATCGTCACCCAGGTGTTCCTGTACGTGCTGCTGTGGCGGGCTCTGTACCGCGAGAGCGGCGGAGAGGTGGCCGGCCTCGACGTGGACCAGGCCATCACCTACTCGGTCCTGGCGACGCTGATGGGTACCGGCCGGGTGATCATGGAGGGGGCCTCGCAGGAGACCGCGCAGAGCAGGATCCGCGACGGCTCGGTGGTGTTCTGGTTCGTCCGCCCGCTCTCCGCCCGCCGCTACTGCGCCTGGCGCGGCCTCGGGGAGAGCCTGTACGCCACGGCCTGGCTGCTCGTCGGCCTGGCCGTGGGCGTGGCGTGCGGGCTGGTCGCGCTGCCGCCGTCCCCGGCCGCCGTCCCGGTGACCGTGCTCGCCTACGGTCTGGGGCAGGTCGTCTTCTACCAGATCGGCCTGCTGGTCGATCTGACCAGCTTCTGGACCATCACGAGCTTCGGCGTGAACCGGCTGGTGGCCTTCGCCCAGCTGCTCCTGTCGGGCGGGCTCGTCCCGCTGTGGTTCTTCCCCGAAGGGTTCTCGGCCGTCGCCGGGCACCTGCCCTTCGCGGCGACCGTCAACGTGCCCGTCTCCCTGTACACCGGGCGGATCAGCGTGGCGGACTGCTGGCCGTACCTGGCCGAACAGGCCTGGTGGTGCGTGCTGCTGGCCGTGCTGAGCCGCTTGATGTGGCGGCGCGCCGCCCGTCGGCTGCTTGTCCTGGGCGGGTGACGCCGATGACCTCCGACACCGCCGCGCCGCCGTCCTCGGCGCCCCGTGCGGGCCGGCTGCGGCTGGCCGCCGTGATCATGCGGGCCGGACTGCGCAGCCAGCTCGCCAACCGCGCGGACTTCGCGATGGCCGTCGCCAACGGCGTGACCTTCCAGATCACGGTGCTGCTCTTCGCAGCGGTGATCTTCAGCCGGTTTCCGTCCCTGGCGGGCTGGGACCTCGGGGAGATCCTCCTGATCAGCAGTATCCGCATGCTGGGGCACGGCCTGTACATGCTGCTCTTCGGCAACCTCGGACTGCTCCCGCACCTGCTGCGGGAGGGACGCTTCGAGGCCTTCCGCACCAGGCCGGCGCCGGTGCTGCTCCAGGTCTTCACCTACGAGGCGCCGGTCAACGCGCTGGGCGACCTGGTCGTGGCCGGCGCCTCGCTCGGCGTCTGCCTGTCCGTGCTGGACGTCACGTGGTCGCCCGCCGCGCTGGGCTTCCTGGCCGTGGCGGTCGTCGCCGCCACCGTGATCGAACTCGGGCTCAATCTGCACATCGCCGGCCTGGTGCTGAGGTTCCGGGGCAGCGAGTCCCTGTTCTTCTGGCTGGACAACACGGCGGGCAACTTCGGCAACTACCCGCTGAGCGTGTTCCCGGTGGCCCTCCAGGGCGCGTTCACCTTCGGGGTGCCGATCGCGTTCGCCGGGTACTACCCGGCGGCGTGGCTGACGGGCCACGCCGACACGGTCCCCCTCTCCCCCGTGCTGGTGTACCTGTCGCCCCCGGTCGCCCTGCTGGTGCTGCTGTCCGGGCTGGCACTGTGGCGCCGGTGCCTGGCGTGGTACGCCCGCAACGGGTGAGCGGGCCTGGGTCCTAGCGGACGGTCTGCGTGTGGACGTACTCCACGAGGCGGGTCAGCGCGTCCGGGTCGGTGGTCGGCAGCACGCCGTGGCCGAGGTTGAAGACGTGGCCCTCCAGGCCCGCCGCCGCGTCGAGGATCTCGCGGGTCTTGGCCTCGACCGCCGGCCGGCCGGCGAAGAGGACGGCCGGGTCCAGGTTGCCCTGCAGCGCCTTGCCGGGGCCGACGCGGCGGGCCGCCTCGTCCAGCGGCACGCGCCAGTCGACGCCGACGACGTCCGCGCCGGCCTCGCCCATGTCGCCGAGGAGCTCGCCGGTGCCCACACCGAAGTGGATGCGCGGCACGCCGTATCCGGCGACGGCCTCGAACACCTTGCGGGAGGCGGGCTGCACGAAGCGGCGGTAGTCCGCGGGGGCGAGGGCGCCGACCCAGGAGTCGAAGAGCTGGACGGCGCTCGCGCCGGCCTCGATCTGCACCGTGAGGAACGCGGCCGTGATGTCGGCGAGCCGGTCCAGGAGGTCGGCCCACAGCTGCGGGTCGCCGTACATGAGGGCCTTGGTGTGCTCGTGGTTGCGGGACGGACCGCCCTCCACGAGGTAGCTCGCGAGGGTGAACGGGGCACCCGCGAAGCCGATCAGCGGGGTGCCACCGAGCTCGCGGGTGAGCAGGCCGAAGGCCTCGGTGACGTAGGTGACGTCCTCGGGGGTGAGGTCGCGCAGCTGTGCCAGGTCCGCGCGGGTGCGGATCGGGTTCGCGACGACCGGGCCGACGCCGGGCTTGATGTCGAGGTCGATGCCGATGGCCTTGAGCGGGACCACGATGTCGCTGAAGTAGACCGCCGCGTCCACGCCGTGCCGCCGCACCGGCTGGAGGGTGATCTCGGCGACCAGCTCCGGCCGCATGCAGGACTCGAGCATCGGGATGCCCTCACGCGCCTTGAGGTACTCCGGCAGCGAGCGCCCGGCCTGCCGCATGAACCACACGGGGGTGTGCGGCACCGGCTCACGCCTGCACGCCCTGAGGAACGCGGAGTCGTACGTGGCGGTCGGCTGCTTGCCCGCGGGGCTCTGGTTGGCACTCACGTCCGCAAGTCTCGCATGGCCCCCGGACGGCGCCGGACCACGGGTGGGGCGGCTCCCGCGCGCTTTCGGAGGCCGCGTGATCCGGACATCGCGCCCGCACTCGGGTGTCCCTCCCTGCGTCGGGCCGCCGTTCCGCCTAATGTTCCCCGCATGGCTGCGGCTCAGGGACGACTGTCGGACGGCGCTGGCGGAATGGACGAGGCGAAGGGGACCGAGGAAGAGGCCCGGCACAAGGGGAGTACGACGCCGCCGGCCTTCGCGGCCGCCGTCGAGGCCCTGCGGGCCGCGCGGCTGCGGCCGCAGATCGAGGTGGAGGCGACCCGCGCACCGCAGCGGCTCGCCCCGCACGCGTACGCGCTCGAGGCCGCGGTCGTCGACGGCGAAGAGGACCTGGCGGACGGGCGGCTGGTGCTGCTGCACGATCCGGCCGGGCACGACGCCTGGCACGGGACCTTCCGGCTGGTGACGCTGGTGCGCGCCGAGCTGGAGCCGGAGATGGCCGCCGATCCGCTGCTGCCGGACGTGTGCTGGTCCTGGCTGACCGGCGCCCTCCAGGCCCGCGGGCTCACGTACGGCGAGCCCAGCGGCACGGTCACGCGTGCGAGTTCCCACTACTTCGGAGGGCTCTCGGCGCGCCCGTCCGCCTCGCAGATCGAGATCAGGGCGTCCTGGACGCCGCGCGAGGGTCTGGGCGGCGTCCCGGACACCGCGGCGCACCTCTCCTCGTGGTGCGATCTGCTGGCCCAGGTCGCGGGCCTGCCGCCGGCCGCGCCGGGTGACGCGTCGATCGTGACGCTGCCCCAGCGGCGTGGCCCGCAGTCGCGCTGACCCTGCCGTCGTTCACCGTTCCCGGCGTGGGCTCCGCATGCCTGGAGGACGTTCCGTCACTTTGTCGACACGGCCACTTTCGGCCTTGTATCGACAAAGTGCGAAACCGTTCGATCTTCGAATGATCGACAGCGTGTCCGAATTGCTCGGATTGTTACTCACCAGATCGTGATCATTCTCTAAAGGCGGACGGGTTCGGTGCCGAAGACGACTGTGACCTTGAAAGCACGGTTCGTCCCGGCTTCACCCCCATGAGCCGGCCCCGTCCCCGCACCCCAGGAGGCCTGGTGTCCGTTCTCCTCGAGCAGCCTGCAAGCCTGGTCGCCTACCGCCCGAACAAGCCGACCGCCATGGTGGTCGTGGCCGATCAGCGCGTCCGTTCCACCGTCACCCGTCATCTGTGGGCGCTCGGTGTGCGCGACGTCATCGAGGCCTCGTCCGTCGCGGAGGCTCGTCCCCGCATCGGCAACCCCCGCGACATCTGCGTCGCGGAAGTCCACCTCCCCGACGGCAGCGGTCTGACCCTGCTGTCGGAGACCCGCGCCGCGGGGTGGCCCAACGGGCTCGCCCTGTCCGCCGCCGACGACATCGGCGCCGTGCGCAACGCCCTCGCCGGCGGCGTCAAGGGCTACGTCGTCACCGGCACCCGTACCAACGTCGGGCTCCCCACCCGGCCGGGCGCCGCCCCCATCGGCGCCGCCGCCGCCCGCCTGCACCGCCGCCCCCCGGGCGCCCCGAGCCACCCGGGCGGCTACCGCGAACTCTCCGGCCGCGAGGTCGAGGTGCTGCGACTGGTCGCGGAGGGCCAGTCGAACAAGGCGATCGGCGTCTCGATGGGCCTGTCCGCCCTGACCGTCAAGAGCCACCTGGCCCGCATCGCCCGCAAGCTCGGCACGGGCGACCGCGCCGGGATGGTCGCGGTGGCGCTGCGCACGGGCATCATCCACTGACCGCTCCGACCCCACCACGAGCCCGCCCCGACCCACCGCGTCCCGCCACTCCCGGCCCCGCCCGCTCCCCCACCGCCTCCGCCCGAGGCACCCGCTCGTGCTCCCCGTGAAGCCGGTCCCCCACCGGTCCTTCACCGACCTGACTGGTTTACGACCCCCCGGCGCCCGCCGACGGAACGTTCCGTCGGCGGGCGCCGTCGATCCACCGATACCCTTGACAGGTGACCGACGCCCACGAAACCGCAGCAGACCACCCACTGCGAACCACCGGAGGCGCCCCTCCGGACGACGCCGGATCTTCTGTGAGCCAGGCGCCGACACCCTTGCTCGCACCACGCGAGGGCGTTCCGCCGGTGATCGCCGACGCGGACGCCCTCGCCGAGGTGACCGCCGCCTTCGCCGCCGGGAGCGGCCCCGTCGCCGTCGACGCCGAGCGCGCCTCCGGGTACCGCTACGGCCAGCGCGCCTACTTGGTGCAGTTGCGCCGCGAGGGCGCCGGTACCGCGCTGGTCGACCCGGTGGCCTGTCCCGACCTGTCCGGCCTCGGCACGGCGATCGCCGACGTGGAGTGGGTGCTGCACGCGGCCACCCAGGACCTGCCGTGTCTGCGGGAAATAGGGATGGTGCCCACCCGCATCTTCGACACCGAGCTGGCCGGACGGCTCGCCGGCTTCCCGCGCGTCGGCCTCGGCGCGATGGTGGAGAACGTCCTGGGCTTCGTCCTGGAGAAGGGCCACTCGGCCGTCGACTGGTCGACGCGCCCGCTGCCCGAGCCCTGGCTGCGCTACGCCGCGCTCGACGTCGAGCTGCTGGTCGACCTGCGTGACGCCCTGGAGAAGGAGCTGGACCGGCAGGGCAAGCTGGAGTGGGCCCGGCAGGAGTTCCACGCCATCGCGTCGGCCCCGCCGCCCGAGCCGCGCAAGGACCCGTGGCGCCGTACCTCCGGTATGCACAAGGTGCGCAGGCGCCGTCAGCTCGCCGTGGTACGGGAGCTGTGGCAGGCCAGGGACCGGATCGCGCAGCGCCGGGACGTCTCCCCCGGCAAGGTGCTCGGGGACGCGGCGATCGTGGAGGCGGCGCTCGCGCTGCCCCCCAACACCCACGCGCTGGCCGCGCTGAACGGGTTCGGGCGGGTGAACCGCCGGCAGCTCGAGCAGTGGCAGGTGTCGGTCGACCGGGCCAAGGCGCTGTCCGAGTCGCAGCTGCCGCAGCCCGGCCAGCCGGTGACCGGACCTCCGCCGCCGCGGGCCTGGGCGGACAAGGACCCCGCCGCCGCGGCCCGGCTGACCGCGGCGCGCGCGGCGGTGACGGCGCTCGCCGAGCGGCTGAACATGCCCCAGGAGAACCTGATCACTCCGGACACGGTGCGCCGCGTCTGCTGGGAGCCGCCCGCGACGTCCGACGCCGAATCCGTGAGCGCGGCCCTGGCCGGACACGGGGCCCGGCCCTGGCAGGTCGAGCAGGTGACACCCGTGCTGGTGACGGCGCTGCGCCAGGACGCGTCGTAGCGGGACCGGGCCGCAGCCGGAGCCCGTCACGCAGGCCGGAGCCCGTCGCAGCTGAGCCCGTCGCGGCGAGGGGCAGGAGGCGGCCGGAGCCCGTCACGGCGAGGGCGGCGGCGGATTCCGGCCAAGATCCGGGGACGAGTGCCCGCGCGCCGCGGTCGCGCGAGCGGTACTCCGGTGGTGTGACGGGTGATGTGACGTTCGCCGCTCCCGCCGGGGGGACTGGGCAGCTACGTTACTGATAAGTAGCATGGGACCTGAGCGCGCGCTCAGTACTTGCGTGCCGCAGCAGTGCCATCCCGCACCCTGGAGGAGAGCCATCGTGCCTCGTACCGTCAGGGACGTCGTCTTCGTAGACGGCGTCCGCACCCCGTTCGGCAAGGCGGGCCCGAAGGGCGTCTACCACGAGACCCGCGCCGACGACCTGGTCGTGAAGGCGATCCGGGAGCTGCTGCGCCGCAACCCCGGTCTCGACCCCAAGAAGATCGACGAGGTCGCCGTCGCGGCGACCACCCAGATCGGTGACCAGGGCCTGACCATCGGCCGCACCGCCGGCATCCTGGCGGGACTGCCCACCTCGGTCCCGGGCTACTCCATCGACCGCATGTGCGCGGGCGCCCTGACCGCCGTCACCACGGTGGCCGGGTCGGTCGCCTTCGGCGCGTACGACGTCGCCGTCGCGGGCGGTGTCGAGCACATGGGCCGCCACCCGATGGGTGAGGCCGTGGACCCGAACCCGCGGTTCGTCAGCGAGAAGCTGGTCGACGAGTCCGCCCTGTTCATGGGCATGACGGCGGAGAACCTGCACGACCGCTACCCGAGCATCACCAAGCAGCGCGCCGACGAGTACGCGGTGCGCTCGCAGGAGAAGGCCGCCAAGGCGTACGCAGGCGGCCAGATCCAGGCCGACCTGGTACCGGTCTCGGTGCGCCGCACCGACGAGGAGGCGGGCGAGACGGGCTGGGGCCTGGTCACCGCCGACGAGCCGATGCGTCCGGGCACCACGCTGGAGAACCTGGCGGGCCTGAAGACGCCGTTCCGCGTGCACGGCCGGGTCACCGCGGGCAACGCGGCCGGTCTGAACGACGGCGCGACCGCCTCCCTCATCGCGAGCGAGGACTTCGCCCGCGAGAACAACCTGCCGGTCAAGATGCGCCTCGTCTCGTACTCCTTCGCGGGCGTCGAGCCGGAAGTGATGGGCTACGGCCCGATCCCGGCGACGGAGAAGGCCCTGGCCCAGGCCGGCCTGTCCATCGACGACATCGGCCTGTTCGAGATCAACGAGGCCTTCGCCGTCCAGGTTCTCGCGTTCCTGGAGCACTACGGCATCGCCGACGACGACGCGCGCGTCAACCAGTACGGCGGCGCGATCGCGTTCGGTCACCCGCTGGCCTCCTCCGGTGTCCGTCTGATGACACAGCTGGCCCGCCAGTTCGAGGAACAGCCGCACGTCCGCTACGGCCTGACCACCATGTGCGTCGGCTTCGGCATGGGCGCGACGGTCGTCTGGGAGAACCCGCACTTCGAGGGGGACAAGTGAGCACCACCGCAGAGCTGCTGAAGGGTGCGGCCGAGCTGTTCCCCGGCGAGGTCGTCACACAGGCGCACGTACGCCACTTCGACCTGCCCCTGGGCGCCGGGCGTTTCGCCCTGATCACCCTGGACAACGGTCACGACCACACCAAGCCGACCACGCTCGGCCCGCAGTCGCTGGCGAACATCGACGCCGCGATCGACCGGGTGGAGAAGGAGGCCGCGGACGGCGACATCGTCGGCGTCGGCGTCACCGGCAAGCCGTTCATCTTCGCGGTCGGCGCCGACCTCAAGGGCGTCGAGCTGCTGAAGCGGCACGAGGACGCGCTGGCCATCGGCAAGGGCGGCCACGACGTCCTCAAGCGCCTCGCGGACCTGGCCGTGCCGTCCTTCGCGTACTACAACGGCGCGGCCATGGGCGGCGGCGTCGAGATCGGTCTGCACTGCACCTACCGCACGGTGTCCGCGGCCCTCCCGGCGTTCTCGCTCCCCGAGGTCTTCCTCGGCCTGGTCCCCGGCTGGGGCGGCTGCACGCTGCTGCCGAACCTCATCGGCGCCGACAAGGCCGTCTCGGTGATCATCGAGAACAGTTTGAACCAGAACAAGCAGCTCAAGGGCGCGCAGGTCCACGAACTCGGCATCGCGGACGCGATCTTCGAGGGCGCGGACTTCCTGGAGCAGTCGCTGATCTGGACGGCGTCCGTCCTCAAGGGCGAGATCGCGATCGAGCGCCCGGCCATCGACCGCGGCGAGGCCTGGGACCAGGCCGTCGCGCGTGGCCGCTTCATCGCGGACGGCAAGGTGCACGGCGCCGCTCCGGCCGCCTACCGCGCCCTGGACATCATCGCCGCCGCCAAGAACGGCGACCTCCAGCAGGGCTACGACGCCGAGGACCAGGCCCTCGCCGACCTGATCATGGGCGGCGAACTGCGCTCCGGCATCTACGCCTTCAACCTGGTGCAGAAGCGCGGCAAGCGCCCCGCCGGTGCCCCGGACAAGTCGCTGGCCCGCCCGGTCACCAAGGTGGGCGTGGTCGGCGCCGGCCTGATGGCCTCCCAGCTCGCGCTGCTCTTCCTGCGCCGCCTGGAGGTCCCGGTCGTCCTCACGGACATCGACCAGGAGCGCGTCGACAAGGGTGTGGGCTACGTCCACGCCGAGATCGACAAGCTGCTCGGCAAGGGCCGCGTCAACCAGGACAGGGCCAACCGCCTCAAGGCGCTGGTGACCGGTGTCCTGGACAAGGCCGAGGGCTTCGCGGACGCCGACTTCGTCATCGAAGCGGTCTTCGAGGAGATGGGCGTCAAGCAGAAGGTCTTCGCCGAGGTCGAGGCCGTGGCACCCGCCCACGCGATCCTCGCGACGAACACCTCCTCCCTCTCCGTCTCGGAGATGGCGTCGAAGCTGAAGCACCCCGAGCGGGTCGTCGGCTTCCACTTCTTCAACCCGGTGGCGGTCCTCCCCCTCCTGGAGATCGTCCGCGGCGAGCAGACCGACGAGGCCTCGCTGGCCACGGCGTTCGGCGTCGCCAAGAAGCTGAAGAAGACCGCGGTTCTCGTCAAGGACGCCCCCGCGTTCGTCGTGAACCGCATCCTGACCCGCTTCATGGGTGAGATCCAGAACGTCATCGACGAGGGCACCCCGGTGCCGGTGGCGGAGAGGGCGGTGGAGCCCCTCGGCCTGCCGATGTCCCCGCTGGTCCTGCTGGAGCTGGTCGGCCCCGCCATCGGCCTGCACGTCTCGGAGACCCTCAACCGGGCCTTCCCCGAGCGCTTCACCGTCTCCCCGAACCTCAAGGCGGTCGTCGAGGCGGGCAAGCGCGGCTTCTACGTCCACGACAGCGGCAAGCCGGAGCTGGACCCGGAGGTCGCCGCGCTCCTGAAGCAGGGCGACTCCGTCCTGACCGAGGAGCAGGTCCGCGACCGCGTCCTGGACGCGGTGGCCCAGGAGATCGGCCTGATGCTCGACGAGGGCGTCGTCGCCGAGGCCCAGGACATCGACCTCTGCCTGATCACCGGCGCCGGCTGGCCCTTCCACCTGGGCGGCATCACGCCGTACCTGGACCGCGAGGGCGTCGCCGAACGGGTGAACGGGAAGCGGTTCCTGGCGGACGGCGTGGCGAGCGTACCCGCGTAGTCCCCGTACGAGGACGAGAGGGCCCCTGAATCCGCCCCATGGCGGTGGGGGCCCTCTCGCCTGCCACGGAACAGGTCAGTGCCCGTACGGCGTCGCGCCCGCCGTGACGCGCGCGACGGCGAAGAAGGCCAGGGCGGCCGGGGACTCGTTTCCCGCGGCCGTCTCGGCCGAGAAGAGAACCCAGTCGCCGTTCACCGGATCACGCTGAGCGGGGGCCCCCGCCGCTCCGTGTCGATCGGGTACGGCCGTGGACGGCGGCGAGCGGCGGAGTCGCCGTGCGACCCTGACGGCATGGACGACAACGCACCCCTGCTCGTGATCGTCGACGCCGCGAACGTCGTCGGCTCGGTGCCCGACGGCTGGTGGCGGGACCGGCGTGGGGCCGCCGAGCGGCTGCGGGACCGGCTGGCGGCGGACGGGGTGCCGGGGCGGGCCGGGCCGGTGGAGGTCGTGCTCGTCGTCGAGGGCGCGGCCCGCGGGGTGGAGTCCGTGGCCGGTGTACGGGTGGAGTCCGCGCCCGGCAGCGGGGACGACCACATGGCCGAGCTGGTGGCGCGGGCCGCGGGTGACCGTGCGGTCCTGGTCGTGACGGCCGACCGCGAACTGCGCCGCCGGGTGACGGAGCTGGGCGCACAGGTGGCGGGGCCGAGGACGGTACGTCCCGTGTGACGCCCCGCCCGCGCACGCCTCGGCCCCGCACTCGCGGGAGCGCGGGGCCTCAGCGGCGGGTCGGCGGGCCGGCGGGGGCTACGGGTCGGTGGCTCGACGGGCCGACGGGGCTACGGGTCGATGGCTCGACGGGCCGGCGGGGCTACGGGCCGTCCGGGCCGGACGACTTGCCCGGGCCGGCCGGCGCCTCCTCGCCGCGGGCCAGGCGGCTGTGGGTGCGGCCGTAGAGGAAGTACACGACGAAGCCGATCGCCATCCAGACGCCGAACCGGACCCAGGTCTCGGCGGGCAGGTTCAGCATCAGCCACAGCGAGGCGGCCACGGACACGATGGGCAGCAGCGGGACCAGCGGGGTACGGAAGGCGCGGGGCAGGTCGGGGCGGGTGCGACGCAGGATGATCACGCTGATCGCGACGATGACGAAGGCGAAGAGCGTGCCGATGTTCACCAGTTCGGCCAGCTCACTCAGGCTGGTGAAGCCGGCCACGATCGCGATGATCACGCCGAGCAGGATGGTCGGCCGGTAGGGGGTCCGGAACTTCGGGTGGACGTGGGAGAAGAAGCGCGGCAGCAGTCCGTCGCGGCTCATCGCGAAGAACACCCGGCTCTGGCCGAGGAGAAGGATCATGCAGACCGTGGTCAGGCCGACCGCGGCCCCGAAGCTGATCACGCCGGAGAAGAAGGGGTGCCCGGTGGCCTTGAACGCGTCGGCGAGCGGGGCGTCCACGGACAGCCTCGTGTAGTGCTGCATGCCGGTGACGACGATCGAGACGGCGACGTACAGGACGGTGCAGATGACCAGGGAGCCGAGGATGCCGCGGGGCATGTCGCGCTGCGGGTTCCTGGTCTCCTCCGCGGCCGTGGCGACGATGTCGAAGCCGATGAAGGCGAAGAAGACGACCGAGGCGGCCGTGAAGACGCCCATCACGCCGAAGTTGGACGGCGCCCAGCCGAACATCAGCTGGATCAGTGGCGAGTGGAGTCCCCCGCCCGCCTCGACGGGCTGCGCCTTCGGGACGAACGGGTCGTAGTTGGCACCCTTGACGAAGAAGGCGCCCGCGATGATCACGATGAGGACGACCGCCACCTTGATGGCGACGACGAGCGTGGTGATCCGCGCCGACAGCTTCATGCCGAGCACGAGGACGGCGGTGAGCACCAGCACGAGGGCGGCGGCGAGGATGTCGAAGCCGAAGCCCTCGGCACCGTCCCTGCCGCCGAGCGACGCGGGCATGTGCCAGCCCGCGTTGTCCAGCAGCGACCGGATGTAGCCCGACCAGCCGACGGCCACCACCGCCGTGCCGAGCGCGAACTCCAGGACCAGGTCCCAGCCGATGATCCAGGCGGGCAGTTCGCCCAGCGAGGCGTACGAGAAGGTGTACGCGGAGCCGGCCACCGGGACGGTGGAGGCGAACTCGGCGTAGCACAGCGCGGCGAGCGCGCACACGACTCCGGCCACGACGAACGCCAGGGCCACGGCGGGCCCGGCGTTGTTCTTGGCGACCGTGCCGGTCAGTACGAAGATGCCGGTGCCGATGACGACGCCGATACCGAAGACGGTCAGGTCGAGCGCCGACAGGGATTTCTTGAGCGCGTGCTCCGGTTCCTCCGTGTCACGGATGGACTGCTCGATCTTCTTGGTCCTGAAGAGGGTGTTACTCACGGGGACCTCCCACGCTTGTCGTCCTCGACATGATCGAGAGGGGGCGTACTGCGTATGCCCCGGCGTGGGCGATGTCACGCGGATGGGCCGGTTCCACCACTGCGAGGAGTGGTGGAACCGGCCCATTCGGCGCAGTGCGGAAGGTCAGTCCCGCGCGGCCTCCACCTGGTCCACCTCGGCGCCCGAGCGGTCGTACCTGCCGTCGAGCCTGGCGACCAGGCCGGTGACCTGGCGTGCGATGTCGGGAGCGGTGAGCCCGATCTCGGCCAGCACCTCGGCGCGGGAGGCGTGGTCGAGGAAGCGCGGCGGGATGCCGAAGTCGCGCAGCGGTACGTCGACGCCCGCGTCGCGCAGGGCCTGGGCCACCGCGGAGCCGACGCCGCCGACGCGGGAGTTGTCCTCGACGGTGACGACGACGCGGTGCCGCTCGGCGAGGGGGGCCATGGCCTCGTCGACGGGCTTGACCCAGCGCGGGTCGACCACGGTGGTGGAGATGCCCTGCTTGTTCAGCAGGTCGGCGACCTCCAGGCACATCGGCGCGAGGGCGCCGACGGAGACCAGGAGCACGTCGGGGGTGTCGGTGCCGGGGGCGCGCAGGACGTCCATGCCGCCGACGCGGCCGACGGCGGGTACGGCGGGGCCGACGGCGCCCTTGGAGAAGCGGACCACGGTCGGCGCGTCGTCCACCTCGACGGCCTCGCGCAGCTGGGCGCGGACCTGGTCGGCGTCGCGCGGGGCGGCGAGCCGCAGACCGGGCACGACCTGGAGGATCGACATGTCCCACATGCCGTTGTGGGAGGCGCCGTCGGTGCCGGTGACACCGGCGCGGTCCAGCACGAAGGTCACGCCGCACTTGTGCAGGGCCACGTCCATCAGCACCTGGTCGAAGGCGCGGTTGAGGAAGGTGGCGTACACGGCGAAGACGGGGTGGACGCCGCCGTGCGCGAGGCCGGCCGCGGAGACGGCGCCGTGCTGCTCGGCGATGCCGACGTCGTAGACGCGGTCCGGGAAGGCCTTGGCGAACTTGTCGAGGCCGACCGGCTGGAGCATCGCGGCCGTGATGGCCACGACGTCCTGGCGCTCCTTGCCGAGCTCGAGCATCTCGTCGCCGAAGACGCTCGTCCAGTCGGCGCCGGCGGTGGAGATGGGCAGACCGGTGTCGGGGTGGATCTTGCCGACGGCGTGGAAGCGGTCGGCCTCGTCCGCCAGGGCGGGCTGGTAGCCGCGGCCCTTCTCGGTGAGGCAGTGCACGATGACGGGGCCGCCGAAGCGCTTGGCGCGGGTGAGGGCGGACTCCAGGGCTTCGAGGTCGTGGCCGTCGATGGGGCCGACGTACTTGAGGCCGAGGTCCTCGAACATGCCCTGGGGGGCGATGAAGTCCTTCAGGCCCTTCTTGGCGCCGTGCAGGGTGTCGTAGAGGGGGCGGCCGACGACCGGGGTGCGCTCCAGGACCTCCTTGGTGCGGGCCAGGAAGCGCTCGTAGCCGTCGGTGGTGCGCAGGGTCGCCAGGTGGTTGGCGAGGCCGCCGATGGTGGGCGCGTAGGAGCGCTCGTTGTCGTTGACGACGATGACCAGGGGGCGGTCCTTGGCGGCGGCGATGTTGTTCAGCGCCTCCCAGGCCATGCCGCCGGTGAGGGCGCCGTCGCCGATGACGGCGACCACGCGGTCGTCGCGCTCCAGGACCTGGTTGGCCTTGGCGATGCCGTCGGCCCAGCCGAGGACGGTGGAGGCGTGGCTGTTCTCGATGACGTCGTGCTCGGACTCGGCCTGCGAGGGATAGCCCGACAGACCGCCCTTCATCTTCAGCCTGGAGAAGTCCTGGCGGCCGGTGAGCAGCTTGTGCACATAGGACTGGTGGCCGGTGTCCCAGAGCACCTTGTCCTTCGGCGAGTCGAAGACGCGGTGCAGGGCGAGGGTGAGTTCCACCACGCCGAGGTTGGGGCCGAGGTGGCCGCCGGTCTTGGACACGGCGTCGACGAGGAAGGTACGGATCTCCTCGGCCAGCTGGTTCAGCTCCTCCAGGCTGAGCCGGTCCAGATCGCGCGGTCCCGTGATGCGGGTCAGCAGCGGCACCCGTGCCTCCTTGCAGTAGAGCTGTTGCCGGGCTCGTCGAGTCTAATGTTCCGCTCCGGCGGAACGTGTCCGGGCGGTGCGTCGTACGTCACGCGTTCGGCCTTACCCACTGACGGACCGTTCTACGACATCCCCGGCGGCGGTCCCGGCTTGGGGACACCTTTACCCGGGTGGTCCAGTCCGCCGGGCGCACGGTGTCCAGGCCGGGTGACGCCCGGCCCGGCACATTGGTCTAGTCCCATTCTGGTCCAGACCATTGCGTTCCCCGGCGCCCCGGCGATATCCCCGTACCCGGCAACACCCCAGCACAGCACGGGAATCGGCGCTACACCCCACACACACCGGGACTGACATGAGACGCAGGCGTTCCATCCGCGCGGCCCTCACCGCGGCCGCCACCACCGTGGCCGCGATGGGCCTCGCCCTGGCCGGCACCGGTACGGCGGAGGCGGGCACCCCGCTGCCGGACCGGGTCTTCGCGCCGTACTTCGAGGCCTGGACCGGCGAGAGCCCCGCCGCCCTGGCCGCGCAGTCGGGTGCCAAGCACCTCACCATGGCCTTCCTCCAGACCGCGACCGCGGGTTCCTGCACGCCGTACTGGAACGGCGACACGTCGATGCCGGTCGCCCGGTCGACCTTCGGCGGCGACTTCGACACCATCCAGGCGAACGGGGGCGACGTCATCCCCTCGTTCGGCGGGTACACGGCCGACACCACCGGCACCGAGATCGCCGACAGCTGCACCGACGTCCAGCAGATCGCCGCGGCCTACGAGAAGGTCATCACGACCTACGACGTCACCCGGCTCGACATGGACATCGAGATCGACTCGCTGGACAACACCGCGGGCATCGACCGCCGCAACAAGGCCGTCAAGCTGGTCCAGGACTGGGCGGCGGCGAACGGCCGCGCCATCGAGATCTCCTACACGCTGCCCACGACCACCCACGGCCTCGCGGACAACGGCGTCGCGCTGCTGGAGAACGCCGTGCGCAACGGCACCCGGGTCGACGTCGTGAACCTCATGACCTTCGACTACTACGACAACCAGCGGCACGACATGGCCGGGGACACCCGGACCGCGGCCCAGGGCCTGCACGACGTGCTGGCCCGGCTCCACCCGGACAGGTCCTCCGCCCAGCTGTGGAACATGATCGGCGTCATCGAGATGATCGGCGTCGACGACTTCGGACCGGCGGAGACCTTCACCCTGGACAACGCCCGCACGGTCTACGACTGGGCCCTGGAGACGGGTGTCAACACGCTCTCCTTCTGGGCACTCCAGCGCGACAACGGCAGCTGCGCGGGCGGCGGCGCGGCCGACGACTGCTCGGGCATCCGGCAGAACACCTGGGACTTCTCGCACGTCTTCGCGCCCTTCACCAGCGGCGGCACCGTCCCGGACAACGACTTCTCGCTGTCCGCCACCCCTTCCGCCGGCACGGTGACCGCGGGCGCCTCGGCCACCACCACGGTGAAGACCGCGGTGCAGACCGGTGAGGCGGAGAAGGTCTCGCTCGGCGTGAGCGGGGCCCCGGCCGGGGTCACCGCCTCGCTCAGCCCCGCGTCCGTGACGGCCGGCGGCTCCTCGACGCTCACCCTCGACACGACCGCCCAGACCGTCTCGGGGACCTACTCCGTCACCGTCACGGGCACCAGCCCGTCCGGCAGCCACAGCACCACGTACTCGCTCACCGTCACCGGCGGCGACGGCGGCCGGTGCACGGCCGCCCCGTGGGCCCCGGGCACGGTCTACACCGGTGGCCGGCAGGTCTCCCACGAGGGGCACACCTGGAAGGCCAAGTGGTGGACGACCGGCGAGGAGCCCGGAACCACCGGTCAGTGGGGCGTCTGGCAGGACCTCGGCGCCTGCTGAGAACGGCGAGGGCGGCCAGGACGACGCAGGCGAAGCGGTCCGCCCGCCGGCCCGGGGCTCAGCCGGGCGGGCGGGCGGACCGTCGTCGGCCGCAGGGGGCTCGGGGCCTACGCGCGGCCGGCCGTCTTCTGCGTCTTGCGGGTGATCGCGTCGATGACGACCGTCGCCAGCAGCACACCGCCGGTGATCATGTACTGGACCGGCGAGCCGACGCCCTCCAGGGCGAGGCCGTACTGGATCGAGACGATGACCATCACACCGAGCAGCGCGTTCCAGGTGCGGCCGCGGCCGCCGAAGAGGGACGTGCCGCCGATCACGGCCGCGGCGATGACGTTCATCAGGAACTCACCGGTGCCCGCGCCCTGGTTGGCAGCGGCGATCTTCGACGCCACGAAAAGACCGCCGAGCGCGGCGAAACCGCCGGCGATCGCGAAGACCGAGATCCGGACCAGTTCCACGTTGATACCGGCACGGCGGGACGCCTCGACACTGCCGCCGAGGGCGAAGATCATGCGACCGTAGGCGGTGCGGCGCAGGACGAAGTCCGTGAGCACCAGGACCGCCAGGAAGATCACCACGGCCAGCGGCAGGCCCTTGTACTGGTTGAAGACGATCGCGACCACGAAGGCCAGGACCGCGAGCAGCACCGTGCGCACGATGATCTCGTTCAGCGGCCGGGAGGGCACCCCGGCGGCCTCGCGGCGGCGGTTGTCGAAGAACGCGGCGAGGAAGTATCCCGCGGTCACGACGAGCGCCAGGCCGTAGGCGGCGGCCACGTCGGAGAAGAAGTAGCTCGTCAGCTTGACGACCACGCCGTCGGTGTCCAGGTTGATCGTGCCGTTGCTGCCGAGTATCTGCAGCATGAAGCCCTGCCAGAACAGCAGTCCGGCCAGCGTCACGGCGAAGGCCGGCACGCCGATGCGGGCGAAGAAGAACCCGTGGACGGCGCCGGCCACGGTGCCGGTGAGGACGGCCAGCAGCAGGGCCAGCCACTCGTTCATCCCGTGCGTGACGCTCAGCACCGCGAAGGTGGCGCCCGCGACACCGCTGACCGAGCCGACCGACAGGTCGATCTCGCCGAGCAGCAGGACGAAGACGATACCGACGGCGATCATGCCGGTGCCGACCATCGCGACCGACATGTCGGAGAAGTTGCCCGCGGTCAGGAAGTTGGAGTTCAGGCTGGTGAAGATGGCCCAGATGACCAGCAGTCCGACGACGACCGGTATGGACCCGAGGTCACCGGCCTTCATCTTCCGCTTGAACTCGCCGAGATAGCCCGCGAAGCCCTGCTCGCGCACCAGCAGCCGCGGGTCGACCGCGGTGGCCGTGCCGGAGGCCGCGGCGGGATTGTCCACCGTGTGGTCCTCGGCGGGTGTGGAGGTCTTGTCGATGCTCACTTCTTGATCTCCCCATTGGTGCGCGCCGCACGACGGGTCACGGCGTTCTCCGTGGCGCCCGTGATGGCGGAGATGATCTCTTCCTGCGAGGTCGACTTGACCTCGAAGATGCCGTTGTTGCGCCCGAGGCGCAGGACGGCGACCTTGTCGGCGACCGCCTTGACGTCGGCCATGTTGTGGCTGATGAGGATGACGGCGTGGCCGCGCTCGCGCAGCCGCTCGACCAGGTCGAGGACCTGCGCGGTCTGCTCGACGCCGAGGGCGGCGGTGGGCTCGTCGAGGATGACCAGCTTGGGCTCGCCGAGCATGGACCGGGCGATCGCCACGACCTGGCGCTGACCGCCGGAGAGCGAGGCGATCGGGATGCGGACGCTGGGGATGCGGATGGACAGCGTGTCCAGCAGTTCGCGGGATCGGCGCTCCATCTCCACCTCGTCCAGGACGCCGCGCCTGCGGATCTCCCGGCCCAGGTAGAGGTTGCCGACGACGTCGATGTTGTCGCACAGTGCGAGGTCCTGGTAGACGGTCGCGATGCCGAGGTTCTGGGCGTCGTGCGGCCTGTTGATCGAGACGGACCTGCCGTCCCACTCGATGGCGCCCTCATCGATGGGGTGCACGCCGGCGATCGTCTTGACCAGCGTGGACTTTCCGGCGCCGTTGTCGCCCACCAGGGCGACCACCTCACCGGCGTGGACCTCAAGCTCGACGTCGGTGAGCGCCTGGACGGCACCGAATCGCTTGGAGACCCCGCGCAACGCCAGCACGGGCGTAGCGGACACGTGAACCATCTCCTTCGCCGCCTGACCCGGCGGGAGGTTGTGCAGAAGTTTTCTGGGGGGTGATCCGTCCGGCGCCCCGCGTAGCTTGCGGGGCTGATGAGTGCGGGGCGCCGGAGGAGCTGGGGCGGGCGGTCCCGCGCGCTCACGCGGCGCGGGACGCGGGTCCGCTTACTTGAGGCCGATCTTGTCGCAGGCGGCCTTGTACTTGTCGGTGCAGATCTCGTCGATCGTGTAGAAGCCGTCCTTGATGACGGTCTCCTTGATGTTGTCCTTGGTCAGCGAGACGACCGGGACGATGACCGCGGGGATGTCCTTGGCGCTGGCGCTGTCGACCTTGTCGTTGGCGACGGAGTCGAGCGACTCGCCCTTGGCCAGCGCGACGGCCATCTCGGCCGCGGTCTCGGCCTCCTTCGGGTAGGACTTGAAGACGCTCATGTACTGCTCACCGGTGATGATGCGCTGCACACCCGCGAGTTCGGCGTCCTGGCCGGTGACCGGGACGCCGGTGATACCGGCCCGCTTGAGGGCGGTGATGGAGCCGCCCGCCATGCCGTCGTTGGCGGAGTAGACGCCGTCGATCTTGTCCTTGCCGAGCGCGGAGATGGCCGCCTGCATGTTGGCGTTGGCGTTCTCCGGCTTCCACTCCTTGGTGTCGTACTCGCGGCCGATCTTCACCTTGCCGTCGAGGACGGAGTGGGCGCCCTCCTTGAACTGGGCGGCGTTCGGGTCCGTGGAGGAACCGTTCATCATGACGATCTGGCTGTCCTTGGCCTTGTCGCCCAGCGCCTTCAGGAGAGCCTCGCCCTGCGTCTTGCCGACGGTGACGTTGTCGAACGAGGTGTAGGCGTCGATCGGGCCCTCGGCCAGGCGGTCGAAGGCGACGACCTTGATGCCGGCGTCGTGGGCCTTCTTCACCGAGCCGGCGATGGCCTTGTAGTCCACCGCGTCGACGATCATGACGTCGACCTTGTTGGTCACCATCGTGTCGACCTGCTGGTTCTGCAGGCTGGCGTCCTGCTTGGCGTTGGCGTAGACGACCTCGCCCTTGTTGTTCGTGAGCTCCTTGACCTTCTTCTCGATCATGGGCTTGTCGAACTTCTCGTAGCGAGCGGTCTGGTTCTCCGGAAGGAGCAGACCGACCTTGATGTCGTCGCCCTTCTTCGCTGCCGAGTCGGACGAGTCGTTGTTGTCGCCGGATTCCTTGGCACTGCCACAGGCGGCGAGCGAGACGGCCATGGCACCGGCGGCGATGGCAACGGCGGCACGACGCATACGCGTGTTCACTACACAAACCTCCCTGACGAGGCCGCGTCGTTGCGGCCGAGGTGGCTGGAAGTCAACTCGGCCGCACGTGCGACGTCAAGAAGTAAATCCTTAACGAGATGACAACGGTGCCATCCGTGCTCTAAGTGAAGGCAGGGGTGGCCGCCGGAAGAGCCCCGGTCGCACTTCCGTCCAAAAGGGTCGAATCGCCCATCTCGCTGAGGGCGAGGGCGAGCGCCCCGAGCACCTCCGCACGGCCCCCAAGGGCCCCTGGAAGCACGGACAGTTGCCGCGCCGCGCTGGGGATGGCGTAACGTCCGACAGACTCTCTTATCGGCCCGAGCACCAGCTCCCCGGCCTCGGCGAGATCGCCGCCGAGGACGACTCGGCTCGGGTTGAGCAGGTTGCAGAGGTTGGCGACTCCACTGCCGATGTGGCGGCCGACGTCGGCGATCACCCGACGGCAGCCGGGGTCACCGTCCCGCGCCAGGCGCACGACGCCCTCCATCGTCAGCCCGGTGCCGTGGCTGGGCTGGAGGAGCGGAAGCACATAGCGTGCTGCCGCGAAGGTCTCCAGGCAACCCCGGTTTCCGCACCGGCAGACGGGGCCGGCCTCATCGAGGGTGATATGCCCGATTTCACCCGCTGTGCCGCCGGGGCCGCGGTAGATCTTGCCGTTGATCACCAGGCCCGAGCCGACACCGCTGGCGACCTTGATGTACGCCAGGTCCCGCACTCCCCGGCCGCTGCCCCAGACCAGCTCTCCCAGGGCTCCGAGGTTGGCGTCGTTGTCCACGTGCACCGGCACGCCGAGCCGCCCCCGCAGCTCCTCGGCGGGCCGGGTGCCGCCCCAGCCGGGCAGGATGGCGGTCGAGCCCAGTGTCCCGGACTCCACGTCGATCGGGCCGGGCACGCCGAGGCCCACTCCGGCGATCTTGGCACGGTCCACGCCGGTGGCCGCGATCAGCCTGCTGACCAGCTGTTCCGCCCGGTCGAAGCCCTGCGCCGCGGACGCGTCGACGTCCAGTGGCTCGGACTCCTCGGCGAGCACCTGGTGGGCGAGGTTGCCGACCGCGACGCGCAGATGGGTGTGCCCGAAGTCCACGCCGATGACGATGCCGGCGTCCCCGCTCAGCGAGACGCTGCGGGCCCGGCGGCCGCCCGCCGAGGTGGGCGTGACCTCGACCGTCCCGCCGTCCTTCAGTTCCCGGACGATGTTCGAGACGGTGGCTGCGGACAGGCCCGTCGTCCTCGCGATCTCCGCCTGCGTGAGCGACCCGGCGAGCCGTACCGCTCGTACGACCCGTTCCAGGTTGGCTCGGTGCAGCGACGACTGCGACCCCGGAGTCTCCACGACGACCTCCTGCGCGCGGGGCCGCTTCGATGAGGCCCCGTCCATGTCCAACTAGTGAACTCTAAGCTGAGCCGTTCGGGTCGCCTCCCGTCAAGAGGTTGAACCGCATCCGGGTGCCCCGCACACGCGACCCCGCACACACGGGCATGCCGCCCCCGCGCTGCGGGAGCGGCATGCCGAGGGGCGCCGGAGCGCTACTTCAGGGCGCCCGCCGTGAGCCCCTGGACCACCTGGCGCTGGAAGACGATGTACGCCGCCAGCACCGGCAGCATCGCCATGACCAGGCCCGCGAACAGGCCGGACCAGTCGCCCTTGTACCCCTGGCTGACCGCCAGCTGCACCAGGCCCTGGGTGAGGACGTGCTTGTCCGGGTCCGTGTTCAGCACGGTCGGCAGCATGTACTGGTTCCACTGTCCCAGGAAGTTGAAAATGCCCACGCTGATCAGGCCGGGCTTGGCCATCGGCAGCATGACCTGGAAGAACGTCCGGGTGTGCGAGGCCCCGTCCACGAAAGCGGCCTCCGCCACCGAACTGGGCAGAGTCCGGAAGAACCCGGTCAGGAAGAACACCGTGAAGGGCAGCGAATAGGCGATATAGACGAGGATCAGCCCGTGGATGGTGTTCAGCAGCCCCATGTTGTCCACCACGTAGAACAAGGGGACCAGGGCGAGCATGATCGGGAAACTCATGCCGGCGATGAACAAGTAATAGATGAACCGGTTGCCGGGAAAGTCGAACCGCGCCAGTACATAGGCCGCCATGGAACCCAGCACCAGGGTGCCGATGAGGGAACCGCCCACCACCAGAACGGTGTTGAGGAAGTAGTCGCTCATGTGCGCCTGGGACCAGGCCCGCGACCAGTTGTCGAAGTTCAGTTTGTCGGGGAGCGACCAGGGCGAGCCGAAAATCGCGGCGTCGTCCTTGAAGGAGGTCATCACCGCCCACACCAGCGGCAGGCCGACCATGACCGCCCAGATGACGAGGACACCGTGGGAGAAGACGTTGAGGGTGGTGCCCTCCCTCTTCTTCCCCTTGCGGAGTCCGCCGGGGGCGGCCTGGGCCTTCAGGACGGGCGTACCGGGCTCGGCCGGCACGGGGGCGGGGGTCTCGGTCGTCTTCATCTGATCAGTACTCCAGCCGCTCGCGCCGGCCCAGCCGCATCACGACGGCGGCGAAGGCCAGCGTGACGAGGAGCAGGGCGACGCCGATGGTGGTGGCGTAGGCGGCCTGACCGTCACGGAACGCCTTCTGGTACACGTACAGGACCATGACGGTGGTCGAGTAGTCGGGTCCACCGGGTCCGGTCGTCATGATCTGCACGACCGCGAACGACTCGGCACCCAGCGCGAGGATGCCCATGTAGACCCAGCCGGACTGCACGGTGTCCCACAGCAGCGGCAGGGTGACCCTGAAGAAGGTGGTGGCGCGGTCCGCCCCGTCCAGCAGCGCGGCCTCGTACAGCTCCGCCGGGATGGAGGCCATGCCCGCGGAGAAGAGGACCACGAAGAAGCCCACCGTCGACCAGACGAGCACCGCCATCACGCACCACAGGGCGATGCCGGGGTCGCCGAGCCACATCGGCTGGAGGGAGTCCAGGCCGATCCCGCGCAGCAGGGAGTTGATCGCGCCGCTGTCCGGGTTGTACGCGAACTGGAACAACAGGGCGACGATCGCGATGGAGAGCACCTGCGGGAAGAAGTAGACGATCTTGTAGAAGCCGGAGCCGCGGACCCCGGTGATCGCGGGTCCCCCGCGGCGGCGGCGTCCGCCCACGTTGATCATGAAGGCGAAGAAGAGCGCCAGGCCGAGGGTCACCAGCGGCACCAGCAGGGCGAACATGACGCTGTGCTGGAGCGACTTCCAGAAGATGTCGTCGTCGAGCATCCGCTCGTAGTTGTCGAAGCCGACCATCTCGAACTCGGGACTCAGTCCCGTCCAGTCCGTGAACGAGTAGTAGATCGACTGGATGAAAGGCCAGATGACGAAGAGCGCGTACAGCCCCAGAGGAACCGCCAGGAACCCCACGACGAACCGGTACTTGCCGTGCTGCATTGCTACCGACCCCGATCTGCGTGCGGGTGGCGCCGCCAGGGCCCGCCCGGCGCGGCGGCGCCGGACAGGCCCTGGTGACGCGTCCTCACTGGTGCTTGTAGTGCTTGATCGACGAGTCCTTGGCGGCGTCGTCGGCGTAGCCCTGGATCTTCTTGACGGTCTCGGCCGGGGTGAGCCGGCCCGCCATCATCTCGCCCAGGCAGCCGACGCCGATCTTCTCCTTCTGGAGCTGCACGTACCAGTCCTGCATACGCGGGTTCACCACGTTGTCGCCGGCCAGTTCCAGCGCCGCGACACCGGACTTGAGACCCGGGGTCAGCTCGATGCCGTCGGTGCCGCCGTTGTAGGCGCTCAGCGACTTCACCTTGCTGGTGAAGTTCTTCGAGGATGCCTCGCTGAGCATGATGCGCAGCTGCTCCATGCCGCCGGCGCCGTTGGCCGCCTTGGCCGGGACGATGAAGGGCTCGCCGCCGGACGCCCAGATGGTGCCGAAGGGCATCTTGTCCGAGTCGTCGATACCGGGCGGCCCGGAGACGGCGAGGTCGAAGTCGGCGGGGATGACCTTGGCCGACTCGTTCTCCACCCAGGAGCCGTTGGGGATGAAGAGGGCGTCGCCCTTGGCCCACGCGGTCTGCGACTGGATGTGGTCCAGACCAGGGGTGCCCTTGAGGATGTAGCCCTTCTGGTACAGCTCGTACCAGGCCTCGAAGACCGCCTTGACCGCCGGGTGCTTCCAGGCGTTCGGCTCCAGGTTGTCGATGGCGTTCAGCACCTCGACACCGCCGACCTTGGCGATCATCGGGGACATCGAGAACGGGATGTAGTACGGGTACTTGCCCGCGTACGTCCAGCCGGCCATGCCCTTCTTCTTGGCCTTGGCGCAGACCGCGAGCATCTCGTCCCAGGTCTTGGGGTACTCCGCGTCGAGGGAGTCCAGGGCCTTCTGGGAGTACCAGTTGCCGTACACCGTGTAGGCGTAGTACATGATCCAGACCGGGTCGCCGTCGAACTGGCCCATCTCCACGATGCCGGGGCGCAGCGTGTCGCGGACCTTTTTGTCCGGGTCGTCGTAGGACGGGGCGTCGAGCAGCGGGGTGAGGTCGGCGAGCTGCTTCTTGCCGACCAGGACGCCCATGTCCATCTGCTCGGCGCCGGAGTTGTCGACGAGGTCGGGCGGGTTGCCGCCGTTGAAGCGCGGCTGCAGGGTGGACTGGATCTTCTGCGTGGCCGCGAACTTCACCTCGGCCTTCGGGTAGGCCTTCTCGTAGAGCTTCACGGCGTCCTCGGCGTACTCCTTGCCGAAGCCTCCGTCGAAGAGGACGAATTCCATCTGGGCGCTGTCGTTGACCGCGAGCGGGTTCTCGGCGGACTTCTCGCCCGCCTCGGCCTTCTCCTGGTCGTCCCCGCCGCCGCTCGCGCAGGCGGACAGGAAGCTCATGGTCGGTACGGAGATCAGGCCGAGCGCGGCGGACCGCTTGATCAGATCGCGGCGGCCGACGCCCCTACCGTTGTTCTCGGCGGAAGTGGATCCCATGCTCAAGTCCTCGCCTTCTCCAGGACTCAGGCGGTGAACCGGATCCTCCCCGGCACCGCGATCGGGTCACGCTGGGTCGTGCAGGAAATGCGGGTACTGCTGTGCTGTCACTGCTGTTCGGGCGCCCTGGCGGTTCCTCTTTCGCGGTTCCCCCCCGGATCCCCCCGGTGGCCGACAGGTATAGTCCACTTTCCGCCGACGGAGCAAGATCGAAAGCAAGGTTGGCGGTACGTCTTTTCCGAGTTGAGACCTCCCGGAAATATGAGCGGCCCGCGCACGGCATGCCGTAAGAATCCCTGGCATAAGCCCCGAACGCCACATCCAACACCCTTGACATCACATGTCACTTGACCCCTACTGGTCCTTGCGCAGTTGATTTGACAACGTTGTCCCACGCGCAGGGAGGGTGGCCAGGACATGCAGTACAGAGTTCGGCACAGATGGGGTCCGGCGGTCGTGATGACGACCGCCTTCGCTTTGGCGGCGGGCTCGCAGGGGGCGGCGGTCGCGCTGCCGGACGCGCCCGCGAAGGCGGACCGGGAGTTCGCGTCGTCCTTCGAGGACGGCGACCCGGCTCCGGACTGGCTCGACACAGTGGACACCGACGCGGACGGCGGCAAGCGGGCCTCGGGCGTCGACGGCGGGTACAGCACCGGCATACCCGGCAACGTCACCGAACACGTCACCGGAGTGCGGGCCAGCGGCGAGAACACGGGCGCCGGGGAGGTGAAGGAGAACCTCGCCGACAACGAGCCGACCACCAAGTGGCTGACCTTCGCGCCGACCGGCTGGGTCGAGTTCGACCTGGACGCGCCGACGAGGATCGCCAAGTACGCGCTCACCTCCGCGAACGACCACTCCGAACGCGACCCCCGGAACTGGACGCTGAAGGGCTCGGCGGACGGCGAGAGCTGGCAGACGCTGGACAACCGCTCCGGCGAGACCTTCGGCGAGCCGTTCACGACGAAGACGTACGACCTCGCCGAGGCCGCCGAGTTCCAGCACTTCCGGCTGGAGGTCACCAGGAACAACGGGGCGGGCGACGCGCTCCAGCTCGGCGACGTCCAGTTCTCCACCGGCGACACCGAGGTCCCCGTCCCCGCGGACATGCTCTCCTCCGTCGACGAGGGCCCGACGGGCTCGCCCACGGCGAAGGCGGACGCCGGCTTCACCGGCACGCACGCGCTGCGCTACGCGGGCCGGCACACCGCGGACGGCCGGGCGTACTCGTACAACAAGGTCTTCGACGTCGACGTGAAGGTCGACCGGCGCACCGAGCTGTCGTACAAGATCTTCCCGTCGATGGCGGACCGCGACCTCGACTACGACGCCACGAACGTCTCCGTCGACCTCGCCTTCACCGACGGCACCTACCTGAGCGACCTCAAGGCCACCGACCAGCACGGGTTCCCGCTGACGCCGCGCGGTCAGGGCGACGCCAGGATCCTCTACGTCAACCAGTGGAACAGCGTCGAGTCGGGCATCGGCTCGGTCGCGGCCGGCAAGACCGTCGACCGGATCCTGGTGGCGTACGACTCCCCCAAGGGCCCGGCGAAGTTCCGCGGCTGGCTGGACGACGTGGAGATCAAGCGGGCCAAGCGCGAGCGCCCCAGGGCCCACCTGTCCGACTACGCGCTCACCACCCGCGGCACCAACTCCAGCGGCGGCTTCTCGCGCGGCAACAACTTCCCCGCGACCGCCGTGCCGCACGGCTTCAACTTCTGGACGCCGGTGACCAACGCCGGCTCCCTCAGCTGGCTCTACGAGTACGCGCGCGGCAACAACGACGCCAACCTGCCCACCCTGCAGGCGTTCGGCGCCAGCCACGAGCCCAGCCCGTGGATGGGCGACCGGCAGACCTTCCAGGTGATGCCCTCGGCTGCCTCCGGCACCCCGGACACCGGCCGGGACGCCCGCGAGCTGGCCTTCCGGCACGAGAACGAGACCGCCCGCCCGTACTACTACGGGGTGCGGTTCGAGAACGGCCTCAAGGCCGAGATGACGCCGACCGACCACGCGGCGATGATGCGCTTCACCTACCCCGGTGAGGACGCGAGCGTCATCTTCGACAACGTCGAGAACAACGCCGGCCTGACCCTGGACAAGGAGAACGGCACCTTCACCGGCTACTCGGACGTCAGGTCCGGCCTGTCCGCGGGCGCCACCCGGCTCTTCGTCTACGGCGAGTTCGACAGCAAGGTCACCGGCGGAGACTCCAGCGGCGTCAAGGGCCACCTGCGCTTCGACGCCGGCCGGGACCACGCCGTGACACTGCGCATCGCCACCTCACTGCTCAGTGTCGACCAGGCGAAGGACAACCTGCGCCAGGAGATCCCGAAGCGGGCCTCCTTCGACAAGGTCAAGCGCGACGCCCGGAAGCAGTGGGACGAGATCCTCGGCAAGGTCGAGGTCGAGGGCGCCACGCGGGACCAGCTGACCACGCTGTACTCGAGCCTCTACCGCCTGTACCTGTACCCGAACGCGGGCCACGAGAAGGTCGACGGCAAGTACAGGTACGCCTCCCCGTTCTCCAAGGCGGTCAAGGAGAACACGCCCACGGAGACCGGTGCCAAGGTCGTGGACGGCAAGGTCTACGTCAACAACGGCTTCTGGGACACGTACCGGACCACCTGGCCCGCGTACTCGTTCCTGACCCCGTCCCAGGCCGGTGAGATGGTCGACGGCTTCGTGCAGCACTACAAGGACGGCGGCTGGACCTCGCGCTGGTCCTCCCCCGGCTACGCGGACCTGATGACCGGCACCTCCTCGGACGTGGCGTTCGCGGACGCCTACGTCAAGGGCGTCGACTTCGACGCCGAGGCGGCGTACGACGCGGCCGTCAAGAACGCCACCGTCGTGCCCCCGTCCTCGGGCGTGGGCCGCAAGGGCATGGCGACCTCGCCGTTCCTCGGCTACACCTCGTCCGAGACGCACGAGGGCCTGTCGTGGGCGCTGGAGGGCTACCTCAACGACTACGGCATCGCGAAGATGGGCGAGAAGCTCTACAAGGAGACCGGTGAGAAGCGGTACAAGGACGAGTCCGCGTACTTCCTCAACCGCGCCCAGGACTACGTCAACATGTTCGACGCGAAGGCCGGCTTCTTCCAGGGCAAGGACGCCAAGGGCGACTGGCGCGTGGACTCCGACGAGTACGACCCGCGCGTGTGGGGCTACGACTACACGGAGACCAACGGCTGGGGCTACGCCTTCACCGCCCCGCAGGACAGCCGCGGCCTCGCCAACCTCTACGGCGGGCGCAAGGGCCTCGGCGACAAGCTCGACGAGTACCTCGCCACCCCGGAGACGGCCTCCCCCGAGTTCAAGGGCTCCTACGGCGGTGTCATCCACGAGATGACCGAGGCGCGGGACGTCCGCATGGGCATGTACGGGCACTCCAACCAGGTCGCCCACCACGCCCTGTACATGTACGACGCGGCCGGGCAGCCGTACAAGACGCAGAAGAACATCCGCGAGGTGCTCCAGCGCCTGTACACCGGCAGTGACATCGGCCAGGGCTACCACGGCGACGAGGACAACGGCGAGCAGTCGGCCTGGTACCTCTTCTCCTCGCTCGGCTTCTACCCGCTGGTCATGGGCAGTGGCGAGTACGCCGTCGGTTCCCCGCTGTTCACCAAGGCGACGGTCCACCTGGAGAACGGCCGCAAGCTGGTCGTGAAGGCGCCGAAGAACAGCACGAAGAACATCTACGTGCAGGGCCTGAAGGTCAACGGCAAGCGCTGGAACTCCACTTCGCTCCCCCACTCGCTGCTCGCGAAGGGCGGCGTCCTGGAGTTCGACATGGGCTCGAAACCCTCCTCGTGGGGCACGGGCGAGAACGCGGCGCCGCCGTCGATCACCCAGGACGACGAGGTGCCGACCCCGCGCGCCGACGCGATCGCGGGCGAGGGCGCCCTGTTCGACAACACCTCGGCGACGGACGCGAGTGTCACTTCGGTGGACCTGCCGGTGTCCGGCACCGGCGTCGAGGCGGTCCAGTACACCCTGACCTCCTCGGCGGACCACGCCAAGGCACCGGCCGGCTGGAAGCTCCAGGGCTCCGCCGACGGCACGACCTGGCGGACGCTGGACGAGCGCTCGGGCGAGTCCTTCGCCTGGGACCGGCAGACGCGGGCGTTCTCGGTGAAGTCGCCGGGCGCGTACGCGAAGTACCGGCTGGTCCTGGACGGTGAGCACACGCTGGCGGAGGTGGAGTTGCTGGCGTAGGCGAGCACGGAAGCAGTGCGAAGGCCCGCCCGGTCACCGGGCGGGCCTTCGCCATGCCGGGGCCCGCGCGTCCGTACTGCTCACGGCCCTGGCGGACCGTTCAGCTCCGTGCGGCCCTGCACACGCTCACTCCGCGAACCGCGTCAGAAAGCTCTGCACACCAACTCAGCCGTCTCCGAACGTCATCACGCGGTCAGTCCCGGTGATGCCGGTCACCGCCGGCCAGACGTCTGCCGGCCTGACGACGACACCGGGCCGTGGGGGGGGGGGGGGGGGGGGCGCCCGCCCCCCCCCCCCGCCCGCGGGGGGGGGGCCGGGGGGGCCGCCCCCGCAGCCCCCGGGCCGCCGGGGGGGGGGTGGGGGGCCGCCCCCCCC
>NZ_JBICYB010000012.1:0-8516 GCF_043200575.1 Streptomyces sp. NPDC048392 | reverse complement strand
CTTCGCGGGTGCTGCGTGTGTGGTGCCTTGCCCCCCGGGCCTCGTCCCTGCGGGGCGCCCCCCCCCCCCGGGGGGGGGGGCGCGCCGGGGGCCCCCCCCCCCCCGGGGCCGCTTCCGGCTACTAGCGGATCAGGCTGCGCAGCACGTACTGCAGGATGCCGCCGTTGCGGTAGTAGTCGGCCTCACCCGGGGTGTCGATGCGGACGACCGCGTCGAACTCGACGCCGGTGTCGGTGGTGACCTTCACCGTGCGCGGGGTGGTGCCGTCGTTCAGCTCGGTGACGCCGGAGACGGAGAAGGACTCCTCGCCGGTCAGGCCGAGGGAGGACGCGGTCTGCCCCTCCGGGAACTGCAGCGGCAGGACACCCATGCCGATCAGGTTCGAGCGGTGGATGCGCTCGTACGACTCGGCGATGACGGCCTTGACGCCGAGGAGCGCGGTGCCCTTGGCGGCCCAGTCGCGGGACGAGCCGGAGCCGTACTCCTTGCCGGCCAGGACGACGAGCGGGATGTTCTGCTCGATGTAGTTGCGGGAGGCGTCGTAGATGAACGACACCGGAGCGCCGCCGTCACCTTCGGCGGCCCGCGTGAAGTCGCGGGTGTAGCCGCCCTCGGTGCCCGGCGCGATCTGGTTGCGCAGGCGGATGTTGGCGAACGTGCCACGGATCATGATCTCGTGGTTGCCGCGGCGCGAGCCGTAGCTGTTGAAGTCGCGGCGCTCGACGCCGTGCTCCGTCAGGTACCTGCCGGCCGGGGTGTCGGCCTTGATGGCACCGGCCGGGGAGATGTGGTCGGTGGTGACCGAGTCGCCCAGCTTGGCGAGCACCCGGGCGCCGGAGATGTCCTCGACCGGCGCCGGCTCCATGCCCATGCCCTCGAAGTACGGGGGCTTGCGCACGTAGGTGGACTCGGTGTCCCACTCGAAGGTGTCGCCGGTCGGGATCGACAGCGCCTGCCACTGGGCGTCGCCCGCGAAGACGTCGCTGTAGGACTTGGAGAACATGTCCTCGCCGATGGCGTTGGCCACGACGTCGTTGACCTCGGCCTCGGAGGGCCAGATGTCCTTGAGGTAGACCGGGTTGCCGTCCTGGTCGGCGCCCAGGGCGTCCTTGGTGATGTCCACCTTCATCGAGCCCGCGAGGGCGTAGGCGACGACCAGCGGAGGGGACGCCAGGTAGTTCATCTTGACGTCGGGGTTGATCCGGCCCTCGAAGTTGCGGTTGCCGGAGAGTACCGAAGTGACGGCGAGGTCGTGGTCGTTGACGGCCTTGGAGACCTCCTCCGGCAGCGGGCCCGAGTTGCCGATGCAGGTGGTGCAGCCGTAGCCGACGAGGTTGAAGCCGATCTTGTCGAGGTACGGGGTCAGGCCCGCCTTCTCGAAGTAGTCGGTGACGACCTTGGAGCCGGGGGCGAGGGTGGTCTTGACCCACGGCTTGCGGGTCAGGCCCTTTTCGACCGCCTTCTTGGCCACCAGGGCGGCGGCGACCATGACGTACGGGTTGGAGGTGTTGGTGCAGGAGGTGATGGCGGCGACCGTCACCGCACCGTGGTCCAGCTCGTAGGTCGTACCGTCGGGGGCGGTGGCCGGGACCGGGTTGGACGGGACGCCGTTGGTGACGGCGGGCGCGTCGGAGGCCGGGAAGGACTCCTGGCCCGCCTCGTCCACGCTGTCCACGTAGTTGCGCACGTCCTGCTTGAACTGCTCGGCGGCGTTGGCGAGGACGATGCGGTCCTGCGGGCGCTTCGGGCCGGCGATGGAGGGCACGACCGTGGAGAGGTCGAGCTCCAGCTTCTCGGAGAAGTCCGGCTCGGCCTCCGGGTCGAGCCAGAGGCCCTGCTCCTTGGCGTACGCCTCGACGAGCGCGACCTGCTGGTCGGAGCGGCCGGTCAGGCGCATGTAGTTCAGCGTCTCGTCGTCGATCGGGAAGATCGCGGCGGTGGAGCCGAACTCCGGCGACATGTTGCCGATGGTGGCGCGGTTGGCGAGGCTCGTGGCCGCCACACCCTCGCCGTAGAACTCGACGAACTTGCCGACGACGCCGTGCTTGCGCAGCATCTCGGTGATGGTCAGGACCAGGTCGGTCGCGGTGGTGCCCGGGGTCAGCTCACCGGTCAGCTTGAAGCCGACGACGCGCGGGATCAGCATGGAGACCGGCTGACCGAGCATCGCGGCCTCGGCCTCGATGCCGCCGACGCCCCAGCCGAGGACGCCGAGGCCGTTGACCATGGTGGTGTGCGAGTCGGTGCCGACCAGGGTGTCGGGGTAGGCCTTGCCGTCGCGGGTCATGACGACGCGGGCCAGGTGCTCGATGTTCACCTGGTGGACGATGCCGGTGCCGGGCGGGACGACCTTGAAGTCGTCGAAGGCGGTCTGGCCCCAGCGCAGGAACTGGTAACGCTCGCGGTTGCGGCCGTACTCCAGGTCGACGTTCTGCTTGAAGGCGTCGTTGGTGCCGAACTTGTCGGCGATGACGGAGTGGTCGATGACCATCTCGGCCGGGGAGAGCGGATTGATCTTGTTCGCGTCCCCGCCGAGCTCCTTGACGGCCTCCCGCATGGTGGCGAGGTCGACGACGCAGGGCACACCGGTGAAGTCCTGCATGATCACGCGGGCCGGCGTGAACTGGATCTCCCGCGACGGCTGGGCCTGCGAGTCCCAGTCGCCGAGGGCGCGGATGTGGTCGGCGGTGATGTTCGCGCCGTCCTCGGTACGGAGCAGGTTCTCCAGCAGCACCTTCAGGCTGTAGGGAAGGCGCGCGGAGCCCTCGACCTTGTCCAGCCGGAAGATCTCGTACGACTCGTCGCCCACCTGCAGTGTGCTGCGGGCGTCGAAGCTGTTCGCCGACACGACAGTCTCCTTCATTTATGTGCGCGTACCACCGCATCCTGCCGCCACGCCGCCCTGGCCGATCCGTTGAGGTAGGGCTAAGTTAGGCTACCCTTACCAGGGTGGCGGCCGCGGTGCGCCTCGGCAGATATCTCGATGTCGAGATAACTCTAGTACATGGGGGCGGCCCGGTCATGTCCGGGCGCCATGTGGCGTGCGCCCCATCCCGGGTGACCCGCGCGCCCATCAGTAGGCCGAACGGGGGTATCCGATGCGCGCCGGGCGGAGAACCCGGCACGACTCGAAGGGGGCACGATGCCGCTCACGTTCCGCAAGAGCTTCCGGATCCTCCCCGGAGTGCGGCTGAACACCAACAAACGTTCGTGGTCCATCACGACCGGGAGCAAGAACGGCCCGCGCCACACCCGCAGCAGCACCGGACGCCGTACGACATCGATGGATTTGCCGGGACCCTTCGGATGGCGACGCACGACGGCGGGCAAGCGTCGCTGAGGCGCCGCCGGCGCGGCTTTTAACGCCGCGTCACCCGAATGGAACCCCCGAGAGGTGCGATCTCATATCTGAGATAGCCTCGACCCCATGGCAGACGACTACCTCGTACGCATCGGCAAGCTCATCCGTGACGCGCGGCAGCACCGCGGCTGGACCCAGTCACAGCTTGCGGAGGCGCTCAACACCAGTCAGAGCGCCGTCAACCGCATCGAGCGCGGCAATCAGAACATCAGCCTTGAGATGATCGCCCGTATCGGCGAAGCGCTGGACAGCGAGATCGTCTCTCTCGGATACGCGGGTCCGATGCACCTGCGAGTGGTCGGAGGCCGCCGCCTCTCCGGCGCCATCGACGTCAAGACCAGCAAGAACGCCTGCGTGGCCCTGCTGTGCGCCTCGCTGCTCAACAAGGGGCGCACGGTGCTGCGCCGGGTCGCCCGTATCGAGGAGGTCTACCGCCTCCTGGAGGTGCTCAACTCCATCGGCGTGCGCACCCGCTGGATCAACGACGGCACCGACCTGGAGATCGTGCCGCCGGCCGAGCTGGAGATGGAGGCCATCGACGCCGAGGCCGCCGTCCGCACCCGCTCCATCATCATGTTCCTCGGCCCGCTGCTGCACCGCATGGACCGCTTCCGGCTGCCCTACGCAGGCGGCTGCGACCTCGGCACCCGGACCATCGAGCCGCACATGATCGCGCTGCGCCGGTTCGGCCTGGACGTGGCCGCGACCGAGGGCCACTACCACGCGGTGGTCGACCGGCGGGTGCGTCCGGACCGCCCGATCGTGCTGACCGAGCGGGGCGACACGGTCACCGAGAACGCGCTGCTGGCCGCCGCCCGCCACTACGGCGTCACGGTCATCCGCAACGCCTCCTCCAACTACATGGTGCAGGACCTCTGCTTCTTCCTCGAAGCCCTGGGCGTCCGGGTCGAGGGCATCGGCACCACCACCCTCACCGTGCACGGCATGCCGGTCATCGACGCCGACGTGGACTACTGCCCCTCGGAGGACCCGGTCGAGGCGATGAGCCTGCTGGCCGCGGCCGTGGTGACGGAGTCCGAGCTGACGGTCCGCCGGGTCCCGATCGAGTTCCTGGAGATCGAGCTGGCGGTCCTGGAGGAGATGGGCCTCGACCACGACCGCACGCCGGAGTACTTCGCCGACAACGGCCGTACGCGCCTGGTGGACCTCACCGTCCGCCCCTCCAAGCTGGAGGCGCCGATCGACAAGATCCACCCGATGCCCTTCCCGGGGCTGAACATCGACAACGTCCCCTTCTTCGCGGCCATCGCGGCCTCGGCGCAGGGCCAGACCCTGATCCACGACTGGGTCTACGACAACCGCGCCATCTACCTGACCGACCTCAACCGCCTCGGCGGCCGCCTCCAGCTCCTGGACCCCCACCGCGTTCTGGTCGCGGGCCCCACCCGCTGGCGCGCCGCCGAGATGATGTGCCCGCCGGCCCTGCGCCCCGCCGTGGTGGTCCTGCTGGCCATGATGGCGGCCGAGGGCACGTCGGTGCTGCGCAACGTGTACGTCATCAACCGCGGGTACGAGGACCTGGCCGAGCGGCTGAACTCGATCGGGGCGCAGATCGAGATCTTCCGGGACATTTGATAGACGAGCGCCGCCGCACCCTGTCTGACCTGCTGTTTAGCCGGTCACGACGGGGTGCGGCGGTACCTCTGGGACTTCTCTGGGACTTTGGGCCCGCAGCGGGCTACGGGCCACGCTTCACGGGCTCTGCCGACCGGCCGCGGCTACGCGAAGATCGCGTCGATCGCGGCGCTGCCTCGTGCGCCCGCACGGGGCAGGAAGTGGGAGTACTTCCGCAGCGTGAACCCGGGGTCGGAGTGCCCCAGCCAGCGCGCCAGGGAGACAACCGATTCGCCAGCCTCCAGTTCCTCGGAGGCGTAGAAGTGGCGCAGGGCGTGGAAGCCGTGCTCCCGGGATGGCTCCCACACGCGAGCACCGTCCCCGCTGCCCTCGTCCAGCGGGGCGATCACTCCTGCCTCGGCCAGAGCGGGCTTCCACACGTAGGAGTTGAAGTAGTTCCGGTTGATGGCCTTCCGCTCACGTCCCGTCGCCAGGAGGCTGTAGGTCCTCGGCCGCCGGTGCTTGGCCTCCACCGGCGTCTCGGCCGGAGTCGGGTCATCCCAGGGCAGCGTGACCGGCACCGGCGCGAACTGCTCCATGTGCTGCCGGATGGCCCGGGCGACGCTGGCCAGCAGCGGCACGTCCCGGACTTTGCGCCCCTTAGGGAGCGCGAAGCACAGTTTCGCCCGCACCATCTTGACCTGCCGCCGGACGTGCACGACTTCCTTCTCGAAGTCGACGTCGTCCGCTGAGAGCCCGAGCGCCTCCCCTTGCCGGAGCCCGAGACCTGCTCCGATCACGAGGAGGAGCCGGTAGCGATCCGGCAGGGCCTCCCGTACCGCCAGGACCTGTTCAGGCGACCACGCTTCGACCCTGCCGGGTGCGGCGGCCGGTGGGCGGACCGTGCTGGACCGGCATGGGTTGCGTCCGAGGCGACGGTCCTCGACCGCGGCCTGGAGGACGCTGGAAAGCGTTGCCCAGACCAGACGGATGGACATCGGACCGAGGTCCTTCTCCAGCCGCTTCTTCCAGTGACGCAGGACTTCCGAACCGATGGCGTTGAGCGGCAGAGCACCCAGATGGGGAACGATGTGCCGCCGCACCCTCTGCTCGATCCGCTCGATCGTGGACGGGTCACCGCTCTGGGTAGGCCACCAGTGCGTTGATATGTAGTCCTTGAGGGAAATGACCCCATCGCGGGGATCGACGAATTCCCCTCGGCGTGCGTCCGTCTGGGCCTGGGCGAGCCAGGCCAGGCGGCGCCTTCTGCGCAACCGCGAGGACCCCACCGACGAGCAGTTCGCCACGATGTGGAACACGCTGCTGGGCGAGGGGACGATCGGCCAGACCCTGCTGACGGCATGGATCGCCAAGGAGAACCTGCGCAACCTCCTTGCCCTGGCGAGAACCGGCGCCGGCCGCCATCAAGTCGGCCACGCCCGCTGGAAGTTCCTCACGTGGTGCGCGGACTCCGACATCCCCGAGGTGCGGCAGCTCGCCGTCACCGTGGACCGCTGGTGGGCCGAGATCGCCGCATTCATCGACACCGGGCACAGCAACGCCAAGAGCGAAGGCATCAACCGCGTGATCAAGCTAGTCGCCCGCAACGCGTTCGGCCTTCGCAATGCCGACAACCAACGGCTACGGACACGCTGCGTCACCACCCGCCGGGCCCGCGGACACCTCCGCACCGCTCAACTTTGAAGACCCCGTAACCGTGACGGTGTGGGGGCGAGTCGCTCACGGAAGGCGAGCGGTCGCCCCATCCCGATGGCGTCAGGCGGTGACGTTGCCGCGGCGGCGCTTGAGGCCGAAGATGACGCCTGCTCCGGCGACGATCGCTATCCCGCCGGTAGTGGCTATGACTGGCAGGTTGGAGTCCGAACCGGTCTGGGCCAGAGTGCCCTCGGGGTTGATTTCGATGTCGCCCGCCGGCTTGACCGGAAGCGGCTTTTTGCCGCCTTCCTGCGGTACGGCGTTGTTGACGTCACCCGGCTCGCTGCCCGCGGCCAGGATGTCGAACTGGTAGAACTCCTGGCTGTCGGCGAAGACGCAATTGCCCTTGTCGTCTGCGTACAGACCGATACTGATCGCGAAGCCGAACCCTTCGGGGGCAGTCTTGTCGACGCTCAGCCGCATGTCGATGGCGAGGGACTCGTTGGCACGGACGTCTGTGTAGCCGAGGTAGCCAGCCCCCTCGTCATTCTCATCGAGGGAGATGTCGGTCCACTTGCCCGTGTCCGGGTTCTTGTATTGAAGGGTGAGGCGGCCTGTCGCCTCCTCCCAGGTGTCGGTGTCCACCTGAGCGGCGAAGACGCCGAGGTCGACACGCCTGTAGGCGTTATCGCCCTTGTTGGTGACGTTCAGTTCAAAGCTATGGAAACCGCTGCCTGCGACGACCTTGGAAGGTAGACCGGTGAGGGTGGTCCGGAGACTCCTGTCGAGCGTCGGCTCCTCCTCGCCGTCGCAGATGTCCTGCGGCGACGTCGCACTCTCGGACGGTGCGGGAGTCGTGGCGCTCGCCTTTGGAGCAGGGGCGGATTCGGACTGCTCCGGGGCGGGGGATTCCTCCTCCGGAGCGGCAGGAGTCTGACTCGTCCCCGCAGTAGGGGACGTCTCAGTCTCTTCGGGTGCCAGGGGCGAACCCGGTTCTTCCGGCGCGGCGGGGGACGTCTCGGATGCGCCCGGTACGGGGCTGGGGCTCGCGTAGGCGGCCGATGCCGACATCAGCGCGGCTGGGGTAAGAGCGGCGGTCGCTGCGGCGACGGCCAGGGCGCGGCGGAGCTTCATGGAGACCTCTGCGAAGTCGGGGTGCCGTTGCTACGGCACGAGGCTAGGAGGGTCGTCCGAGTTCGATGGTGGGGGGAGACACGGATGAGCCGGTGATGAAGACAATCGAAGATGGTGAGGAGTTGTGCCGCACCCCAAGCCGGTTACGTGATGTGGGACACATTGATGCATTCCCCAGCGCCTCACGCAGCGTGATGAAGCCTTCTCCGTGAAAGCTACGACAGTGTGCAGTGGAAACGGCCAGGCATACAGTGCTGCCGTGAAGAGCGTGCGCTGGAAGTCCGAAGTCAGATCAGTGGGTGCATGGTGGGCTGCTCTCACAGTTACTCTCTGGGTGCTGACTACAGTGCTCACTCAGAGGCCAACTCTGGCTGGATGCGCGGCTTCTGCGGCCCTGTTCATCGCCCTGGGCGAGGCCGGCGACTGGCTGCGGCGCTGGCACTCAAGACGTACGACGACAGCTCTTCCCACGCAACAGCCGGGGGAAGATGGTGTCGTCGTTGACTGACCGTGCCGCCGCTGGTCAGGCCGCGGCGGGCTACAGAACGGCGAGCGGGACCGTATGTCCTTTCTCGACCACGTGAAACTGCTCACTTCCACGATACGGACGTCGGCTATTCTGCGATGCGCTTCGGTCATCCGGAGCGGAGTTACCGCTCCACTACGCAGGCGCCGCACCCGCACTGTGGTCGTGTGGGACTGCTGCATGATCGGGTGACAGCGGGGTTTATGCAGCCAGGGCTGCGGCTGGGGTCATGATGGTCTCGTACTCGACGGGGGTCAATCGGGC